>CATPAP010000051.1 GCA_955651875.1 Candidatus Dormiibacterota bacterium | reverse complement strand
GGTCAGTCTACGCGCGTCAGGCGGCGAGAAGGATGAGCGCGGCCTGCAGCTGCGCGTCGGCGCTCGCCGCTGGCGACTGCGCATCGAGCTCGAAGCGCGTGTCGGGGTTGCTGAGGGTCACCGCGCGGTCGGGGGTGATCCCGCGGCCCTCGATGCTTTCGCCGTTGGGGCCGTACCAGCGTTCGACTGTGAGGTGCAGGTCGGCGCCGTCCGGCAGGGGGAAGTCCACCTGCACCGAACCCTTGCCGAAGGTCTTCTCCCCGATGACCGTGGCGCGCTGGTAGTCGCGCAGTGCGGCGGTGGTGATCTCGGCGGCGCTCGCCGAGTCACCGTTGACGAGCACCACCAGGGGCTCCGTCAGGGCCACGCCCCCGGGCTGAAGAGTGTCGTGCACGACATCCTGCGAAGTGTGGGGGTCACCGTTGGCGGCGAGTCGTCCCCGCCGGACCACGGCGTCCTTGCGGGTCGCAGTGGGGGCCACGAACTGACTCACCAGCGATTGCGCCGCGCTCACATAGCCGCCGCCGTTCTCACGGAGATCGAGGATGATCGAGGTGGCCCCGGCCGCGATTCCCCTCTGCAACTGCGCCCGGGCGAGGTCGCCGGTGTCGGTGTCGAAGCCGGTCACCTGCATGTAGAGCACGTGGCCGATGAGCTGCGTGTAGACCGACGGTATCTGCAGGTTCTCGCGGGTGACGGTGATCGTCACCTGGCTGTTGCCGCGCTGCAGCGTCAGCCGGACGGTGCTGCCGACCGGGCCGCGGACCAGCGCCGCGGCCTTGTCGATGCGCGTGTTCTCGTCGCTGCCCAGCGACGCGAGCGTGACCCCGTCGGCGGCCACGAGCACGTCACCGCGGTGAACCCCGGCGCGATCGGCAGGCTGATTGACGAGCACCTCCTCGAAGACCGCCTCGTCCGGCGTCTTCCCGGATGCGCAGATGGTGGCGCCGGCGCAGCGGGCTTCGACGGCGACGCCGATGCTCCCATCGCGGCGCCCGCCGAGGGTCGAGCTGAGCTGCTGGTACTGCGCGGCGGAGAGGTATGCGGTGAAGCGGTCGTGGTAGGTGTCGTCGAGGAGCTGCACGATCCCCTGCTCAGCCGCCTGCGTGCCCTCCGAAGCCGGTACTACGCGGATCACGTAGTTCTGCTGGATGGCTGCCCATTCAGCGGCGATGCTGGTCTGGTCGACCGTCGACCCCGGCCCGATGTGTGGAAAGATCCTGTTGATGACGCCCGAGAGCGACGACGTGGAGAGATTGAGCACCAGCAGCGCGCTCAGGTAGCAGGCGGCGGCGACCCCGAGGGTCCGACCCACCGCGACCACGGTGCCGCGCCCGCGCGGTCGCTCTCCCGCGCCTCCGGGTCCGGTCACGACAGATAGGCGAGCGGGTTCCGCGGGTTGGCGTTGAGGTCCACCTCGAAGTGGAGGTGGCACCCGGTGCTGTTGCCGGTGCTGCCCTCGTAGCCGATCAGCTGGCCGCGGTGCACGGTCTGGTTGTCGCCCACCACGAAGGACGCCATGTGGCCGTACACGGAGACCCAGCCGTTGCCGTGGACGATGATGATGTGGTCGCCGAAACCGTAGCCGCTGTAGTAGGTGTGCGCGATGCCGCTGTCCGCCGCGGTGATGTTGTTGCCGCAGGGGGCGGCGATGTCGATACCGCTGTGGAAGTGCTTGGTCGGGCAGTTGGGGTCATAGACCTCGAAGACGAACGTCGAGCAGCCGAAGCCCTGTGTGATGGGCCCGCGCTCCGGCCACGCGAAGTGGCCGTTGCCGCCGCCGGCGGCGAGCGCGGCGGCCTCCTGCGCCTGCAGCACGGCGATCTGCGCCTTCAGCTCCTTGGCGGCCTGCTCCGCCTGCGCCAGCCTGATCGCGTCGACGGCCTGCAGCGCGACGAGCTGCGCCTGGGCGCGCTGCCGGGTCGCCAGGGCGTCGTTGAGCTGGGCGACGATGCCGTGCAGGGTCGCCAGAAGCTGGGTCTGCGCCGCCTTCTGCGCGCTGATGGTGACCACGTCTGCCGCCACCGTCTGCTCGTCGGTGGTGACGGTGGCGATGAGCCGCTGCTCGCTGGCACCGAGGCGGTGGACATCGAGCACGTGCTGCCAGAGGCTGTTGAAGTCACCCGAGTTGAGGAAGTTGCTGAACGCGTTGGAGGCATTCTCCGCCTTGTACATCACCACCACCTCGAGGGTGAGCTGGCGGCGGGCGTTGGCGAGCTGCTCCTGCGTGTAGGCGAGGTTATCCTGGGCGATCGAGAGCTGCGTTTCGATGGCGTCGAGCTGCGTCTGCGCGGCCGACACCTGACGCTCAGTGGTCGCGATCTGCGCGTCGAGGTCGCCGATCGCCTTCTGCAGGGCCGCCTCCTGGTTGGCGGCGGCGGCAAGCTCGCCGCGCAGCTGGGCCATGGCGGTCCCGTCCGCCGCGAGCTGTCCCTTGGCCACACCGATCTTGTCGGTGATGGCGTCGGCGCTGGCGTTGTGGCCGGGGCCGTATGCGGCCGTGGCGACGACGGCACCGCTGACGGCGATGGCGACGAGCGTCCGCGCAACGAGCCCACGATTGCCCCGCGCGGCGGTGCGACGCTGTGCCGGATCGCTCATGCTCACCGCGTGTTCGCGTCCGGCGCCCTCAGGCGGCGAGGAAGCGACGCACCCCCAGGTAACTGCCGAGGGCGCCGATGATCGCCCCACCCGCGAAGAGGCCCGCGAGCACGACGGCGGTGAACAGCCCGTCGAATGGGATGGCGAACAGAGCACCGGAGGTGATCGACACCACCAGCTTGTACATGCCGAGCACCACCAGGCCGGCGAGGACAGCACCGAGCACGCCGCCGAAGATGCCCTCGAGAACGAACGGCCAGCGCACGAACCAGTCGGTCGCGCCCACCAGCTTCATGATCTCGATCTCGGTGCGGCGCGCGTACACCGCCGTGCGGATGGTGTTCATGATGATCACCAGGCTGACCACCAGGAGCATCAGCG
Organism: Candidatus Dormiibacterota bacterium; assembly: GCA_955651875.1. GTDB lineage: Bacteria > Chloroflexota > Dormibacteria > Aeolococcales > Aeolococcaceae > Aeolococcus. The sequence goes on along the minus strand of CATPAP010000051.1, from coordinate 589 downwards.
AGACGAAGCCGACAACGCCCTCAATGATGTTGATCGCCGCCTGTATCTTCGGGGTCACGTCGGCGTTGTAGTCGGTGGGCTGGGTGGCGTCGACGATCGGGCTCGTCCGCGCCACCTGGTCGAGCTGCTGCAGGTAGCGCAGCTGCCTGACGTCAACGTTGAGTGAGGCGGGTAGTGGGTTGCTGCCCAGGGCGGTGACCGCGGTGGCGATGTCGGTGCCCTTGCTGGCCGCCTCCTGGAACGCTTGGTCCTTGTTCTCGAACGAGACCGCCTGCACCCGCGTGTCGGTCTGCAGCTGGTGTTGGAAGTTGATGATGTCGGCGAGTGACACGCCATCCTGGATGTAGATTTTCAGCTTGCTGGCGCGTGACTCCTGGTCGCGCAAGACGTTGGTGAGCAGATGGGTGCCGAGCGCGAGCGCGCCGATGAGCACGAGGATGAGTCCCATCGTGCACACCCCGGCGAGCGACACCCCGAGGTTACGACGGAAGTTCTGCAGCGACGAGCGCACCGCAAACCAGAAGGCGGAGGTGAAGCGCCTCAAATCGTGGCCTCGCCTTCGCGGAGGTACTGCCCTTCCTGCTCATCG
>CATPAP010000050.1 GCA_955651875.1 Candidatus Dormiibacterota bacterium | reverse complement strand
GCGCCGGGCACACGCCCCGGGTCGGGCGCCATCATCAATGCGGTGAAGGACCTGCCCCCCCTCCCCGATCTGCCGCCCGTCTTTGCCCAGGAGGCGCTGGAGGGCCTCGACGTCGACGCCCTCGAGCGGATGCTGGACGAGCTTGCCGGTGTCGAGCGCGCGACGGTCACAGCGATGGCTCCGCACCAGGCGCAGCTGCGCGAGCTGCGCGCGCGCAGCGGACAGATCGGCACAGAGCGGCGCCGCCGCGATCGCGCTGCCCACATCGCCGCCCGCGCGGCGGTGCGCGAGCAGGCCAAGAGCGGGGAGATGCCGAGCGTCCTCGAGGCCCTCGCCAGCACGGGTTTGATCCCGGACGAACGGCCGCTCGCCGACGTTGCCGCGTTCCTGGCAAGCGGCGGCGAGGTGCGCTTCGGCTACGCGACCAGGCCCGGCCCCATGTCGTTCACCGATGGCCGTCAGGTGCGCAACGCGCGCACCTGGGGCGAGGCTCGGCAGCTGTACGCGGACGGCTGGGAGCCCGGCTCGCCGGGGGTTCCCGGGGTGCGGATCCATCTGGTGGGCACGCGGGTGGAGAGGGTTGTCGACGCCGGCGAGGTCGTGGTGCGCGGCTCTGTCTGAGCACGGTGCCCAGACCCGGGGATCAGCGGTTGCTCTCCCGAACGCCGAATGCGGCTAGAGCTTCTCGAGCCGTTCGAGCGGCACAACGAACACGGTCGCTCCACCAACCTCGACGTCGACCGCCGGCGCCAGCAGCGGGGTGACCCCGCCGATCGGCGGCAGACTGGCCTCGAGCAGCTCGACGCGCCGGCGCGCGCGACTGCTCAGGATGTCGACCACCTCATCGACCTGCGCGTCGTCCACCCCCATCATCAGCGTGCAGTTGGTGCTGTCGAGAAACCCACCCTGGGTGGCGAACCGCGTGCACACGAAGCCGCCCGCGGTGAGAGCGTCGGCACAGGCCTCGACGTCCTTGGCCTGCACGACCGCAAACATCAGCTTCACCGCACCACGGCCGGGCGCGGGGCCGTCACCGCGGTGCGCAGGCGTTCCTGGACGAGGCGCATCACGTCATGGGAGACGGAGACGGCCGGCCGATTGGCGTCGATGCGCGCGATGCGCTCCGGATGTTCGGCGGCGAGGCGATCAAACGCCTCGTGGACACGGGCGTGGAAGTCATCCCCTGCGCCCTCGATGCGATCGATAGGGAGCTGCTCCGCATGCTGGCGATGCACGGCGATGCTCTGGTCGAGGTCGAGGTAGACGGTAAGGTCCGGCCAGATGTCACCACAGCAGTCGCGGTGCAGCCGCAGGAGCGCTTGCTGGTCGAGCCCGCGGCCGCCGCCCTGGTACGCCAGCGTCGAGTCGGTGAAGCGGTCGGCGATGACGACGGTGCCGCGTCCCAGCGCCGGGAGGATCACCTCTGCGAGCAGCTGCACGCGCCCGGCATTGAAGAGGAGGGCCTCCGTCCAGGGCCGCAGCGACGCGGCCAGCTGGTGTTGCAGGACCACACCACTGATCAGCTCACCCAGCGGCGTGTCATTGGGGCGCACGGTGATGACGTCGTACCCGTCGGCGCGCAGAGCCGCCCCGAGCGAGGCCACCTGCGTGCTCTTGCCAGCCCCGTCAAGACCCTCGAACGAGACGAAGAATCCGCGCCGTGTCACCCGCTGCTCACTCCTCGGCGCCGAGTACCACGAGGCGGCGATTGGGCTCGTTGCCTGTGCTGCGTGCGGACATGTCGTGGCGTTCCACCAACTGGTGTTGCAGGCGTCGCACGTACGAGTTCTGCGGCGCCAACTCGACGTCCGAGGTGGTCTGGCGAGCACGTTCCACAGCCTGGAGAGCCTCCTCGAGCGCGGTCTCGGTCTGGTCAGCCTCCTCGACGCCGTATACGCGGGCGAGCGCCCCCTTGATCTGAGCGACGGTGTTGCTGCGCAGCACCTGGATGGGGATGCCGGTTGCCTCGGCCGACCGGACCGGCGAGTCCTTGCGCCTGTAGTAGTTCTTCAGTGTCAGGACCATGTCGGCGTCGTCGACGTTGTGCTGGATGCGCACCGGCACCTGGAGCTCGCGCACTGATTGCTCGAGGTACGTGCGCGATACTCCGTACGGGAAAACGGCGAGTGGCTGCATCGGGCGCGCAGAGGCGTGCGCCGACGGCACTCCCCCCTCCCACGACGCCTCGCGCGAACGCTGGGCCATGTACTCCTCGACATCGAAACCGCGACGGCGGCGCTCGCGGCCGCGCCGCCCCCGGCTGGCGGCACCGAACGGCGCCGGCTCGAATGCCGCCAGCGGCGGCGCGCTGGTGTCGATGCGGCTGATGATCTGGCCGTCCTCACCGCGCAGGCGCAGCTGCGGTGGCTTCATCCGGCCGCGCAAAGCCTCGTCGACGGTTTCGTTGAGTGGCATGTGCACCACCACGCGGTCGCGTTCCTGGATCTCGATGAGCACGTCGAACGTCGGCGGAGCCTTGCGCTCGAGCACGCTCTTCTGCGTGCCGCGCCTGCGTGCCTCCTCGTCGCTGAGCGTGACCGTCTGGATACCGCCGAGAAGGTCGTTGAGGGTGGGATTGACGAGCAGGTTGTCGAGGTTTGAGCCGTGCGCGGTCCCGACCAGCTGCACGCCGCGTTCGGCGATGGTGCGGGCCGCCATGGCCTCCAGCCCGGTGCCGATCTCGTCGATGACAATGACCTGCGGCATGTGGTTCTCAACCGCCTCGATCATCACGGCGTGCTGTTCGGGAGGGGTGCGCACCTGCATGCGACGCGATCGCCCGATGCCGGCATGAGGGATGTCGCCGTCGCCACCGATCTCGTTGCTGGTGTCGACGATGACCACGCGCTTGCTGCACTCGTCGCTGAGAACACGCGCGCACTCGCGCAGCATCGTGGTCTTGCCGATGCCGGGAGGACCCAGGAGGAGGATCGATTGGCCGTTGACGACGATGTCCTTGATGATGTCGATTGTTCCCGTCACCGCGCGCCCAACGCGACAGGTCAGACCGACCACCGTGCCGGCGCGGTTGCGGATGGCGCTGATGCGGTGCAACGTGCGCTCGATGCCGGCGCGGTTGTCATCACCAAAGTCGCCGACGCGCTCGGTGACGTACTCGAGGTCCTGGTGGGTGACCTGGACTGCGTCGAGGATCTCCTCGCCGTCCGTGAAGCGGGCCTCCGGCTCGCGGCCGAGGTCGAGCACGATCTCGAGAAGGTCACCGCGCTCATTGGACAGGCGCTGCGCGGCGCCGGCGATGCGGGGCGGAAGGGCTTCGATGAGGAGGCTGAGCTCCTCCTGCCATGACGAACCATAGGGCATCATCTCGGCAACGATCTCTCTCTCCTTTCTGGTGGGTGCAATACGGTCAGCGACGGCGAGGATACGTGTGAGCTGGCCACGCCAACGCGAGCAAGCACCTGCTTGCTCTGCTTGGCCATTGCGCGGATCCTGACCTTGATCCCGCTGTCGCGGACGAGCAGGAGCTGGGTCCCGTAGACGGCGAATCCGCGCTGCTGCAATGAGCGGATCAACTCGGAATCGTAGTGACGCAACACGCACGACACCGGCTGGGGCGGGAGCTCGGCGAGAACTGTGTCGAGGAAGCCCTCGCGGATAGCCGGATCGTGCGCCTCACACATCAGCGAGAGGATGCTCGGGCGCCCTGCGCCCGCGGGGCGAATTGCCGCCCAGCCGACGAGGCCGGGTTGCTCCGCGAGGAGGTGCTTGTACTCGTCGCGGCCGATGCGCGACACGCTTCCCTGAGCGAACGAGGCCTGCCACGTCTTGAGCGACGGGGCTTCGAACGCGGCGATGTTGCTCGGCGTGACGCGCCGGTAGAGCAGGTGGATCGCCCCGGCGTCCTCGCGCCGGGCCGCGCGCACCGTGAGCGGCACGGCGTCGCTGCGCGCGATCTGCTCGGGGGCCTCATGGAACAGGATCTGCTCGGTGGCGAACTGCGTGAAGCCGTGCGCGAGGAACAGGCCGACGAGCGGGTGGTCGAGTGGCAGGCGCACGTGGAACCGGTGCACACCCTGCTCGAGGCCGCGGTTGCACAGATGCGTGAGCAGGCGCTCTCGCGCGAAGTGCCCTGCCCCACCGGCCGCCACGCAGAGGTTGACGATCTGCCACACCGAGGGCCGCGTCGACGTCGCCTGCGCCTGGACGAACCCGACCACCCCTTCGGCGTCGTCCTCGGCGACGAACAGCACCCCTCCCGTGTCGCTGAGCGGTACCAGCGAGGAGAGCGTCTTGCTCAGCGCATACCAGAGACGCAGCAGGGTCGCCTGTGGAACGGGGCTGACCGGGTGCGGACCGGGACCGCTCTCGTCGGCGGCTAGGGCATCGCGGTAGAGCTGCTCGACGCGCGCGAGGTCGCGAAACGACGCCGAGCGCACGTTCATGCGGCGCTCTGCGCAGCAGCGGTTGCGACGCGTTCGAGGAAGAGGCGGTGTACCCGGTCGTCGCCGGTCATCTCGGGATGGAAGGTGAGACCGATGTGCGGTCCCTGCGCGACCGCCACCGGTTCGTCCCCGAGGGAGCCGAGGACCTCGACACCGGCGCCGATGTCCTCGATCCGCGGCGCTCGGATGAAAACGGCGCGAAATGGGAGGTCGCCGAGGTCGGCGAAGAGCACGTTCTCCTCGAACGAATCGACCTGGCTACCCCAGGCGTTGCGCCGGACCGCGATGTCGAGCGTCCCGGTGGCCACCTGGTCCGGACGCCCGTCGGTGATCGCGCGGCTCAGCATGATCAGGCCGGCGCAGGTGGACAGCGTCGGCATCCCGTCGGCCAAGCGGCGTCGAAGTGTCTCCTCGAGGTCGAAGGCACGGAGCAGCCGACCCATGGTCGTCGACTCCCCGCCGGGGATGGCCAGGGCGTCCACCGAATCGATCTCCGCGGCGAGGCGGACCGGCATCGCCTCAACTCCACACCGGCGGAACGCGGCGAGATGTTCGCGGACGTCGCCCTGGAGGGCGAGGACACCGACCGTGGTGACCGTCAGGAGCCCGAGCAGACGTGGCAGCCCCGGTCGTCACGGAGCCTGCGCGGCGTTATAAGCACGGTGGCCAGTGTACCGCCGAAGGCCGGACGATCCATCGGTGGATCACCAACCCCGAGTTGAGAGGAGCTCCTCACGGGGCATGCCGGCCACGTCCAGGCCGCGCATGGCCGGCCCAAGGC
>CATPAP010000049.1 GCA_955651875.1 Candidatus Dormiibacterota bacterium | reverse complement strand
CACCGCCCGGTACGCGGCCTGTTGCTGTCCCGACCAAGTGTGCAATCCGGTCACCGCTCCGAGCACCACGGCTATGACGATGACGGCGCCGAGAACACCCCCAGCCGAAGTGGCCCGGGTGCGGGTTCGCGTCTGCAAACCGATGTCGACCGTGCCGTCGCCGCTTTTCACGAGGACCGCTCCGCGATGTCATGAAATGACTGGAGCCGACGTCGACGGCGGACCCGCGGCTGATCGGTCGCCCGTAAGGGACAGCCTGCGCCTTCGCGTCAGTGCCCAAGCCAGCCGTCCGCTTTGCTGTTGCGGGATTGTCATACCAGCGTGCTGCCGCCCGGAGTGCGGTTGACGGCAGCTACACGCGACGTGGGATCGCGGGACGGCGACGGTACGTGACCTACGTGGGGCGTGCGGACGACGTCTTCAAGGCGTCGGGCTACCGCATCTCCTCGTTCGAACTGGAAAGCGCGCTGCTCCAGCACGACGCCGTCGCCGCGGGTCTGATCCGCCGAGGCAGAGGCCGCTCGTGCACGCAAGGCTGATCTCGCCCGCGCTCTGGACTGGCCCCGGGACGTCGACGGGCGTCCGCTCTTCCTTCGAGTTCAGGTGTCCGGGTTGCTGGCGCGCAGGTACGCTTCGAGGCCCGCGACGGGCATCGGGTCACGTGGCGGGTCGTGCCCGTATCCGAGAGCTCTGAAGGAAGCGCGACGCGGTTAGGGAATGGAGACGTCACGCTCGAAGCCGTAGCCGCCGGTGGGCGTGAGGAGCACGAAGCGGTAGCGACCTGGCTGCACCTCGTACTCCGAGGTGCGCGACACATAATCATCGGTCGAGCTCATTCCCGTGCCGCCCAGCGGGGCGGCCTGTGGAACCTCGCGCCCGGTCGAATCCAGGAGGACAGGAAGGAAGGGGTTGATACATGGCTCGGCAGCGCCAGGTACAGACGCAGCGTTCGCCGCTGCCACCGCCGGCCCTCGCGCCGTCCACCCAATTTCCACGAGCGTTCCCCGGGTAATCGTGACGTGGTTGAAGGTGTAGGTCGAGCCCGTGATCGACGCGCCTGCCCATTGCACGTGCGCGGCTGGACGGCGCTCAAGGACGAACGTCACCTGCCACGTGCTCTTGATGTACGTCGCCTGCCCTTTGGCGCCTGTGTATGTGTCGAACTGCTGAGAGCGTAGGATGAGCCGCGCACCCAGGGTGGCTGCCGGTCCGGTGATGGGATCGAACGTCGCGTACCCGGGCACATCCTGTCCGCTGACTGGCGCGGGCTGGCTCTTGATTCCCGCCCCTGAAGGCCCCTGTGCATAGGCGTGCCCGAACTGGTCCGTCAGCGACAGAGCCTCGAAGCCGCCGATCCCATTCCCGCTTCCCGTCTTCGGGCCGCGAAAATCCAGGATCAGCACGGTGTGATTTTCGTCGGCATACCCTGCGCTGACGTGCAGGCGAACACCATCGTGCTCTGTGGCAACGTCGATCGTCGTCAGGTCACCTTGACTGAGCCCGGACCACCTGAGGAAGTCGCTGACGCCGGGTGAATGCGTGTCGGTGGGCGCCGCTGCGGAGGGGGTGAGGAGAGGGTGGTCGCTGAAATTCGGCACCCCGGGCTGGGCGGCAGCGCCACCACAAGTAGCGCCACCACACGCAGTCAAGATGAGCGCAACCGCCGCGACGCCGATGGGCTTCGCCTCCATCAGGGTCATTGTGCGCCGCCCACCGCCCGACGAAGAGCCGTCGGCGACTCGGGCAGCGAGGAGGGCGCAACGGCTCGCCGCCCTGGTCTGTGGTACGGGCCCGAGCCATTGGCGACGCCAGGGCGGCATGTGACATTTCGACACTCTCGCGCAGTCGAGGGTGCTCTCGCCGAGACCAAGGTCAACGCTGAGCCACGCCCGCGATGCCAGCACTCAGGAGTTGCCATGGGCTGCGTGACGATAGAGGGCTCGGCGAGTCAGGAGGCTTGCGCGAGCCAGGTCGGTCGTCGTTCAATTCACCTCATATTCGGCGAGACTCGAACACAAATTTGGGAGCAGGGGGTCGCTGGTTCGAATCCAGTCGCCCCGACTTCAGAACGGATGAACTCGGGCATGCGCACAGCGAGCTCTCCGGGGTTGCATTGCGGTCCACTGGCATTGAGGCCCACCTCGTAGGACTGTATCGCGGGAGGGCGCCGACAGTGCCGCTACGGGTTGTCCCGGGTCCGCCTACACGCCGCGGTCTTGGTAATCCCGGGCAATACCCTGTGCTCGAAGCCTTGACACGTTGGAGAACCAATAAGCCGTCACCGTGAATCCTCCCCTGCACCATGACAGGCGCGACCGTTCTCGTTTCACATCGCTCCTCCTCTTGCTTCCGATGGTCGTTGTGGCCGGTGCATCGGGCGGCGGACTGGCCGTCAGCAATGCGGCATCGACGGCATTGCAGCGGACAGACGCGATCGACGTGCAGTTGGCCAACATCCATGAGCACGTGCGCGACGCGGCCCTCAGCGGAACTGCTTTTCTCGTCAGTCACGCCGTCGACGACGCCACCCGCCTCACGGCGGCAGGGCAACAGGTGGATGCCGAGCTCGCCGCATTGAAGTCCTCCCCTGATCTGAGCTCCAGCGAGCAATCTGCACTGAGCGTGGTCCTTCGGGCCTGGCGGGTGACCAACGGCGCCCGGTCGGCCGTGCTGACGAGTGGCGCGGATAGCGCCTCCGACGTTGCAGTTCTCCTCCGTCCGGTAGTGGAAGCCAACCTGAACACGTCGTTGACCGAAGTCACGGCGCAACTCACGACACTGGACGCCCTCATCGCTACGGACGTGAGCGCCCGGCAGACTCAACGCGACACGACCCAGACCGCGTCGGCGCTGGCCATCGCTGTGGCGATCACGATCGGATTCGCGGCCGCACTGTGGCTCTTGCGTCAGCTCAAGGAGCGACAGCAGACGGTGCGCCGGCGGGAACGACGGCTGTCGGCGCTGGTTGAGCATGCCAGCGATGGGATCCTGGTGATTGACGACGGTGGGCAGGTCAAGTTTGTCACCCCGTCATTCGATGAGGAGTTCTTTGACGACGGCGCCGGTGCGGACGACGGCGCCGGTGCGAAGACGTTCGATGCGATGGTTCACCCTGATGACCGTGACCACACATCGAGGGCATGGCAACGGGTGATATCCGGTGGGGGAGGAACGGTGTCTGAGGTCGAGACGCGGCTCCTTCGCCTGGACGGCGAGTGGCGGCATGCGTGGGTCAAGCTGACCAATCGCCTCGATGACCCCGCCGTCGACGGGATCGTCCTCAACGTGACCGATGTCAGCGACCGCCACGAGTTTGAGAAGAAGCTGACCCACCAGGCCCTTCACGATGCACTGACTGGCCTCCCCAACCGCGACCTCCTCCGCCACCGGATGGAGCGCGCCACCGCCAATGCCGGCCAAGAAGAGCACAGTGTTCTGTACTTGGATTGCGACGACTTCAAGCGCGTCAACGACACGTTCGGCCACGCAGCGGGAGATCAATACCTCGTCGAAATGAGCCGGCGATTCGTCGCATCCGTCCGGCCCGAGGACACCGTCGCGCGGCTCGGTGGAGATGAATTCGCCATCCTGCTCGAGAGCACCGGTGCCGCCGGCGCCGTCGTGGCCGCCAAACGGATCGTCGGTGCACTGGACTCCCCAATTGTCATCGGCGGAAAGGCAGTGCATCCGAGCGCCAGCATCGGGGTGGCGTCAAGTCAACACGGCGCCTTCCGTCCGGAGACACTCCTGGCGGATGCGGATCTGGCCATGTACTTCGCCAAACGCGCGGGGAAGGGCGGGTACCGCTTGTTTGCCGAGGAAATGCGCACCCAACTGGTGGATCGTCTCGATCTCGGTGAAGACCTGCTCCAGGCGATCGAATCCACCGCACTCCAGGTGGAGTACCAGCCGGTCATTGACCTGCGGACAGGCAGAATCGTCGGAGCTGAGGCTCTGGCTCGGTGGGACCATCCTTCACGGGGATGGGTGGGCCCGCACACATTCATCCCCCTCGCTGAGGAGCTCGGCCTGGTTGAGCGCATCGACCAGTGGGTCTTGCGGAAGGCCTGCACGATGGGCCGCGCGTGGATCGAGGATTGATTGCCGCAGTTCAAGATGGCCGTCAACCTGTGCGGGCGTGACCTGGAGTCGCCGGATCTGGTCGAGCAGGTCGCCCGAATCCTCAAGCTGACCGGGTTTCCCGCGGGACAGTTGGAACTCGAGCTCACTGAAGGGGTGGCGATCAACGAGTCCAGCGGTGCCCAGGCGACTCTTGAGGCCCTCCGGTCCCTTGGGGTGCACCTGGCCATCGACGACTTCGGCACCGGGTATTCAGCGCTGTCTCGCCTGCGCGACCTCCCCTTTGACCGGCTCAAGGTCGACAAGGCCTTCGTCGATGACATCGACTTGGGCGGTGCCAGCTCAATGCTCGTTGACACCATCCTCGAAATGGCTCACGTCCTCGGGCTGGAGGTCGTCGCGGAGGGAGTCGAGACGGACACCCAGGCTCACTACCTCCGTGAGCGAGGGTGTGACTTCGCCCAGGGCTTCCTTTTCAACCGCCCGATGGGCGAGGCCGAAATGGCCATGCTGCTGAACCGTCAGCGGCTCGAGGTCCTCGCCCTGTCTGCGTAGAGCGGGCGATCAGACGATCTCGCGTTATACGCCGAGGCTTCTTGGGCGTTCCAGCGAAAACAGTCGCTCCGACTTCAAGCCGACTTTGGTTTGATACCCGCGAGATGGCGGCAGACGCGAGCACAGTGACGGTCATCGGCCTCGGCCTCATGGGATCAGCTCTGGCAAGAGCGTTCCTGCAAGCCGGGCATGAGCTCACGGTGTGGAACCGCACCCCGGCGAAGGCGGCGGCGTTTGAGGGTCTGGCTCGCATTGCCGGCACCGTGCAGGAGGCGTGCGCAGCCAGCGACGCGGTTGTGGTCTCGGTCCCAAAGTACGAGGTGAGCAATGCACTTCTTCGCACGCCGGATGTCGAAGGAGTCATCGCCGGCCGGACCATCGTCCAACTGACGACAGGGACGCCGGCCGACGCGCGTAACGGCGAGCGCTGGGCAGCTGAACATGCTGCCGGCTACCTGGACGGCGCGATCATGGGCTACCCGAGATCAATCGGTACCAGTGGCTGCGCCATCCTCTACTCCGGGGACACGACTGTGTTCGAACGGCATCGGGGCGTACTTTCGGCGCTGGGCGGGGAAGCGATCTTCTGCGGTCAAGCGGTCGGCGCGGCAGCTGCCCTGGACCTCGCGTCGCTGGAGTTCTCGTACGCGAGCTTGGCGGCGGTGCTCCATGCCGCCGCGCTGTGTGCGGCGGAGTCAGTCCCGCTCGACGCGTTCTTCACCACCGCGGATGTAGCGGGGCCGCTCCTCGAGTACGCCACCAGACATGACTTCACCAAAGGACGTGCTCCGATCGACGCTGTGTCCGCCGCCGCCGCGATGGCGCGACCTCGAAGCTACCCAGAGAGCGTGGACGCGACCCTGGCCACGCATAGCGCCGCGGTCGATCAGATTGTGCGGGCGAGCCGAGAAGCCGGAGTCGACAGCGCCTTCCCCGAGGCGCTACACCAGTGCTACGAACGGGCAATCGCACGTGGCCATCAGCTTCACGATCTGCCATCGCTCTACGAGGCCTTCGTTCCCGACTGAGATCCGCCGGTTGCTTCGGTTACCGGCCTATCCACGCGGGCTGGCTTGACCCAATGCTCCGATACACCTGCACCGTCTGTGACCAGAAGGCGAAGACCAGAGGCACGATCACGGCCACGTTGTAGGCGAAATGCAGGTACGGCCGCCCCAGTGGCGAGCCGATGAGTCCGGCGGAACCCATGATCCCCTCGAATCCCCCGTGGACATAGTAGGCGGGGTCGAAGAGGTAGATGAAGTAGATGTAGATGTGCTCGATCTCATGAAAGCTGGCGGCGACCAGCGCCAGCCAGAGCCACATGTTCGTCGAGCCGAAGCGCAGCACCAGCACGCCCAGGCCCACCCATACGATGGTGTCCCACACGAAGTGCACCGTCTCGAAGTCGAGCTGCCCGAACACGCCGTGAGCGCGGGAGAGGTCGCCGTTGAACACGAACATCTGGATCACCTGGGTGGTGTGCTCGCCGAGATGCCCGATCTGCAGGAGTGTGATGGCGCCGAAAAAACGCGTACAGACCGTAGTGGCGGTACTTGCGCAACCCCTCGACGAAGAGCGTCGGGACCCACGGGATCAGCGCCGCGGTGACCACGGCCCAGGGTGGCAGTCCGATCAACCACGCCGCCACCGCCATGCCCAGCGCGGCCACCTCGGTGATCACGACGACGCGCGTCGGCACGACCTCCGGGCGCAGCACCGCCAGTGGCGCGAGCCAGCGCGATGACGGCTCTGAATCCGCCTCGGCGCTGACCGAACGGCTCGGTGCGGAGGCCAGAGCCGTCTCCGAACGGGGATCGAAGCGCCGCCCCCAGCGGTGCACCGCGTAGACGTATAGGCTGAGGAGCACGATGACCGTCGCCGCGCCGATGATGGCGAGATCCATGTAGCGCGCCCGGAACTCCGGAGGCAGGAAGGCCGCCCGCACCGGGGCCATCATCGTTCCGGCGGTAAGCAGGGCCGCGGCGGCGGCGAGGGCCGCGGCGAGGACGGCGAGCTGCGCCACCGAGCCCGTGCTGATCCGCGGATGCCGCCGCGGTCGGGTCAGCGCCTGAACCCCCACAGCGAGCGAGTCTATCTCCCATGCATCGCCGGAATCACGGGCGTGTCAGCGCTGTGGTTGATGGTGCCCTTCGACCCGGGCAGCCGCCGACTGCAGCTCGGCCCGCGTTCCCAGCAGGACGAGCAGGTCATCAGCCTCCACCCGCACCTCGGCCCCGGGCCCCGTGAACAGCTCCCCGGTCAGGCGTCGCAGCGCCAGCACGTGCGCGCCGGTGTCGCGCTCCAGGGCGGTCAGGCCACCAACGATCCCGACCAGCGGACTCTCCGCCGGCACGAGGATCTCATCGATGCCGAAGTCGGCCGAGCCGTGCCGGACGGAGTCGAGGGCATCGACCACGGCCGGTCGCTGGGTCACGTCGGCCATGCGGAGAGCCGCCATCCGATACGGAGAGACGACCCGGTTCGCGCCCGCCTGCTGCAGGCGCTCGACGGACTGGGGCTCGCCCGCCCGGGCCACGATGAACACGCCGGGATTGAGCGACCTGGCGGTGAGAGTTATGTAGACGTTCTTCTCGTCGGAGTCGACCGCGGTCACCAGCGCGCGGGCACGGTCGATGCCGGCCCGCTCCAAGGCCTCCCGCGAGGTTGCGTCCGCGGCCACGTGGAGCTTCCCCTCCGCCTCGACTCGCGCCAGCGGCCCGGGGTTGTTCTCGACCACGACGACCGCGACCCCGTCGCGCTCGAGCTCGAGGACGATCTGGCTGCCCACGCGGCCGTAGGCGCACACGATGACGTGGTCCCTGAGCCGGTTGAGATCCCGTTCCACAGCTCTCCTCCTTCGGTAGGCCGCCAGGTGGCCGCCGCCGATCACGTCGCCAACGACCCCAAATGTGTACAGCACCGTGCCCACCCCGCCCGCGATCACCAGGGATGTGAACACCTTGCCGGCGGCATCCAGGGGATGCACCTCGCCGTAGCCGACAGTGGTCACCGTGATCACGGTCATGAAGACGCTGTCGAGCCAATTCCAGCCCTCGATGAATCGGTATCCGACCGTCCCCACAAGGAGAATCGCGCCCAGCAGGAGGGCGACGAGGCGGAAACGCTGCAAAGGGTTGCGGTCGATCATCACGGGAGGCTCCATGCTACGGGCAGTCGGGTGCCGCAGAGGTCAGCGCCGCGAGAGCACGCGATAGGCGAGAAACGCCCCGCCAGACCTACCGGCAGAATGCCGGCAATGGAGGCGCGCGCGATGCGGTGCTACCCTGCGGCCTGGGTCGAAGGTTGGGCTCCTATCGCCCCGATCCTGTCGAGTGCTCGCACGGGAGGCGACCATGACACGGACAGCGGCCGCGAATCTCTTCGTGATGGTCGTGGCAACGACACTGGTCGCCTGCGGGGCCTCGAACGCCACCAGCGCGTCGACGTCGACATCGAGCGCGGCCTCAAGCGCCACCGGTACGGCATCGCCGAGTTCATCACCAACGCCGAGTGCCAGTGCCACACCATGCCAACTGCTGACCGGCGCGGAGGTGGCGCAGCTCCTGGGCGCGCCGCCCGCATCTCAGAGGACGAGCAGTGATCCGGGCGGGGGTACCACGTGTACCTACTCGACCAAGGCGGCCCAGCCGACCGTCGCGGCGGGAGCAGCTCCTCCGGCACAGCCATGTTGTGGGGCTCCGGGCGAGCAACTCTCGGTCGACGTGTCGGTGAACCCGTCTGCCGCCGCGGCGCGCGCAGCCCTCACCACCCTGGAGCAAGCGTTCGGTCCTGGTAAGGGCGCGGGAGAATCGCAGAGGACTCTTCTGAATGTTTGCGACTGCGGGTTGATCTACACGGTGGGCAACTT
>CATPAP010000048.1 GCA_955651875.1 Candidatus Dormiibacterota bacterium | reverse complement strand
GCCCGACTCCGGCCAAAGGATCGATCAGCTCGCCGGTGTCCTTGTCGCTGCTAGTCGCCGGTTCTTGTCGCGGTGCGCGTTTCGCCATTCGCCCACTCTAGCGACCCCGAGAACTTGCCTTATACAGTGCGGGTACAGATACCCAATTCCGTGTAGATACACTGCCAGAACGCGCCATCCCACCCAACGGGCCGACGGTGATCGAGGACCGATCCGCCGGTTGCGCCTCCTACTCGGCGCCGCGTGCCGTCGAATCGCTGAAGGGCCCGCGGGATCCGAGTGGTGGGCTGGGTCCGCCGACCTCAGGGCGAACTTGAGCTGGCCTTGGCCTGGCGCGGCCGGTCAAGCGATCGCTCGGCCCAAAGCTCGAAGCCGCGTTTGCACCGTTTGGTAGTTCGAATAAGAGAGAGTCTTCCCAGCTCTTCAGGGGAAGATCTTCTTATTCGAACCCTGAAGTCCATGTTTGCCGGGGTTCGACGCCGATGGAGCTGGCGGCTGCTACCGACGAAGGAATCGAGAACACCTCAGCGGCGCAACGGGCGCCAGTGTTCCAAGCCAACGAAGGGAGCGGGCGGATCGAAGGCCAGCCCGCGACATGATTCGACTCCGGCCGGGGTGCTGCTACCACCGGGAATGGGGGCGGCTCGCCCCATTACTGAAGTGCCAACACCCTTCGGGAGCGGTGGATTGAGGCACAAAATTGCCGCAAGGACCCGGATTCCGGAGGTCCAGGTTGGAGCTGCTGTGAGAACCAAGTCGGGGCGAGACTGGGCACGGATGGGGTGGCCGGCCGCCGCAGCCATGGCGACGCTCAGCGCCGGACTGCTTGTTGCGTGGGTGGTACTGGTCGCCACCATGCCCACCGCAGTCCCGCGCGACGACTACAGCCTTGATTCACTCTTCACGGAAGTGCCTCTGATTGCGATGGGGGCGACCGCCGTCCTGCTCACAGCTCGTCGGCCCAACAACCCAGTGGGATGGCTGCTTGGCGCGAGCGTTGTGGTCATCGCACTGCTGTTCGTCGGCACCAACTACGGAAACCACTGGCTATACGTCCCCGACATCCCAGCGGCGTGGGTCGTTCCCCTGGAGCTGGCGTCTGCGCTGGGATGGACGACGGGCTTTCCGATGCTCCTCGTAGTGCTTCCGCTGATCTTCCCTGACGGGCACCTGCTGTCTCGGCGATGGCGACCAATTGTCTGGCTGACCGCCGCATTCGCGGTCGCGAGCCTGGTCATTTATGCGCTCGATCCCTTGGCGCTGGGTGATGGGCACCGTCATGTCCCGAACCCGATTGGAATCGATGGCGCGCACGATCTCTTGAATGCGCTCGGCGGCGCGTTCTCGATAGGGCTGATCGGTTTGATGGTGACAGCGGTGGTATCGCTGGTGATTCGTTATCGGCGCGCGGAGTCAGGGTTGCGCCAGCAGCTGAAATGGTTCATCGCAGCGGTCTCGGTTGCGGTGGTCGCATTGTCACTTGCGCTAATGACCAATTTCTCCCCTGTTGGCTACGCCGCGATCACGATCGGATTCACGGCCCTGCCGGTGAGTATTGGAATCGCAGTCCTCAAGTACAGGCTCTATGAAATCGACGTGGTCATCAATCGCACCCTGCTGTTCACGACCATGGGCGTGTTCATCACCGCTGTCTATCTGTCCCTGGTGGTGGGAGTCGGGTCGTTTGTCGGTGGCTCCGGCAAGGCGAACCTCTTTCTGTCCGTGCTGGCGACCGCAATCGTGGGGGTGGCGTTCCAGCCCGTGTTCAGTCGCGCTCGGCGCCTTGCCAACCGAATGGTCTATGGCAAACGGGCAACCCCTTACGAGGTCCTCTCAGACCTGAGTGAGCACCTGGTTGACACATACGCCAGTGTCGAATTGCTCCCGCGCATGGCGCGCAGTCTCGGTGAGGCGACGGGCGCGACCAAAGTCGAGGTGCGCCTGCGTGTCGCCTCTGAAATCCGTTCGGTAGCCGTTTGGCCGTCTGGCGCCTCCCTCTCGCCGCCAATCCCAGTAGATGGCCAGGTCCTACCCGAGATAGGCGGGGTGGACCATGCCCTGGCGGTGCGGCACCAGGGAGAGCTGCTGGGAGCGCTGACGCTGTCAAAGCGCGCCGGCGAATCGCTCAGCCCGATGGAACAGAAACTGGTCGCGGACCTGGCCGGTCAGGCTGGTCTGCTGCTCAAGAACGCCGGGTTGACAGCCGACCTCCAAGCTCGCCTCGAAGAGCTTCGCGCATCCCGTCAGCGCCTGGTCACGGCGCAGGATGCCGAGCGCCGCCGCATCGAGCGCAACCTCCATGATGGTGCCCAGCAGCACCTCGTCGCTATGAAGCTGAAGCTGGGGCTGCTGGAAACGCTGACGAAGAAGGATCCCGTTCGCGCAGCCGAACTTGCAGGCCAGGTCAAAGTCGACGCAGATCAGGCATTGGAAACGCTCCGGGACCTCGCCAGGGGAATCTACCCGCCGCTACTGGCCGACCAAGGCCTGGTTGCGGCGCTGCAATCCCAGGCCCGCAAGGCGCCGCTGCCGGTTGAGGTGAGCGCCGACGGCGTGTCCCGATATCCCCAGGAACTGGAGGCGGCGGTGTACTTCTGCTGTCTGGAGGCGTTGCAGAACGTGGGCAAGTATGCCTATGCCTCGCAAGCGTCGATCCGTCTGTCGGCCGCAGACGGCAGCCTCGATTTCGTTGTCCACGACGATGGCGGCTGCTTCGACACAGCGACCACTCCACGGGGCTCCGGCCTGACTAACATGACCGATCGGATCGAAGCTCTCGGCGGCAATCTTGTCGTGGATTCGACACCCGGCTCGGGGACGCGAATTATGGGTTCGCTTCCGGTCGGAGTGTCCGCCATTCCGAAGCAGCCTGAACAGCTCTCAAGATGAGGCGTCAGCCGCCACCCCAGGGTCCCGCGCATCCGTCGGTAAACTTGGGGCCACTTCCTGCGGCTAGTGCCTC
>CATPAP010000047.1 GCA_955651875.1 Candidatus Dormiibacterota bacterium | reverse complement strand
GTACATTGCCATGTCGGCATTGCGAAGCATTTCTTCGGCCGTGATGCTGTCGCCAATCGCAGTCGCGATGCCCACGCTCCCGCGCATTCCCACCTCACCGTCGGCGAGAATCATCGGCACGCCGATGGCTTCGACGACGCGTTCTGCGATGCTCACGGCGTCGGTCTCATGGGCAGTAGTCTCGAGCAGGACTGCGAACTCGTCGCCGCCCAGGCGTGCCGCCGTATCAGATGGACGAAGCAGCCGCCGCAGGCGGTTTGCCACTTCAACGAGAACCTGATCGCCGGCCGCGTGACCGACACCGTCGTTGAGGTTCTTGAAGTCGTCGAGATCGAGGAACAGCACTGCGATTGGACGCTGCTCGCGGGCCGCGCGCTCGATCGCGTGCGAGACTCGCTCATGAAACAGCACACGGTTGGCGAGGCCGGTCAGTGGGTCGTGGAACGCCTGGTGCTCGAGCTCCTGCTGAAGCTCAGTGAGGCGAGCGAGCGACCGCTCCAACTGCCCATTCTGCAGGGAGATGCTCAGCTGCGCGGCAAGAGCCTCGAGCTGTCGCATGTCCTCGCGGTCAAAGGTCGCCACCCCGCCCAGGCGTCCGGCGATGATGACCGCGCCGATCACCCGGGTCTCGCCAACCAGCGCACACACCATTGCATCGCTCGCCTGGCGTGCGCCGAGAAAAGCGAGAGCGTCAACGTCGGCGTTGCGCACGTGCAGGAGTCGCCCGCGCTGATCGCCGAGGTTCATGAGCATCGAGCTCTCGACCGGATCGACCAGAACCGGGTGCAACACCGTCTCGGTCTGGTCACTCCGCACCACGGTTCGGAGCGCCTGCTCGCCGTCCTCGTTCGAGAACAGCATGAGCTCAGCTGTCTCGGCGCGAAGGCTGGCGCGCGTGTGACGTAGGACGTCTATCACCGTGGTATCCATCTCGGTGGAACGGCTCATGAGCTGTCCGGCCTCGTAGAGGAACTCCATGCGTTCATGGCGGCGGCGCTCGCGCACCTGAGCACGATACGCGACACCGAGGAGCGCAGCGGGCAGCGTGAGCAGGAGCGTGGAGACGGGCTGATCGCGGATCAGCACGGCGGCGAGCAGGCCCAGGCTGGTGTTGGCGAGTGCACCCATCATCGTGAAGACCACCAGGCTGCGCCAGTGAGAGACTTTGAAATTGCCCTCGGAGAGGCTGATGGCCGCAATGATGCTGGCGACACCCATCGCCGACACGATCGCGCCGGCGGCGAAGATCGCCGTCCAGCTGTGCAACGCGCTTGGATCGGGAGTACCTTTGAGCGCGCGGAAGACGATGATCGCCACGCAGGTTTCAAGCGTGAAGTGAGCGAGATTGAACACCAACTTGAGCAGACTCTGCCGCCGCACCACCACCAGCGCGAGACCGATCCCGCCCACCTGGGTGAGCAGCAGCTGGTTCGGATCGAGGAAGAGGAGGCCGAGCACGTAACAGATTTCGGTGAGGGAGAACGAGTAGGCACTGCGCCCGAAGTGGACGTGGAGGACCCACGCCTCGCCTAGGAAGAACAGGGCGCCCAGGCACCACCACGGCACGCCGAGCGTCGGCGTGGCGGGGTGGTGGCCTCGAATGGCCAACGACCAGAGGAGCAGAGCTGCGACCGCCAAGGTCGCGTTCAGCCACCACACCTTGCTCGGTGGCCCGAGAAGCCGCCGGGCGCGCAGTGCCAGACGTGCGACGCCACTCCCGACGCTCGTGGCCGCGGAGCCGCTCACCTGCTCCGGCAGGTCGTCGGCAGACTTGGATACCGCAGCCGCTGTGGCTAGGACCACGTTTCCCGTGACCAGGAGGCACTTGACCAGGAGGCACTTGACCACGAAGCACTTGACCACGAGGCACTCGACCAGGAGGCGCTGATCCAGCCGGCGGATGACCAGGAGTGGCTCGACCAGCTCGGATCGAACCAGTCTTCGCCGGACCACAGCCGCTGGTCCTCCTGTGCGTAGGCCACCCAGGCACTGCCCCGCCAGCGGCCGCTCAGCCACGCACTGTCCAGCGAGGTGTTGGAACCCGCCTCACTCTGAGCCAGCTCCGCGCCGGTCAGCGTGTTGCCGAGGATGTCCTGCTCGCCGCTGAGGGTGACGTCGCGCTGGCTGAGCTGGGCTGTCCCGCGTGATCCGTCGATGCTGCCAAGCCCGTTGGACTGGATGTTGGATTGCGTGCCGCTGGGAACCGCCTGCGAGAGAGCGGCCGAGAGGTTGAGCTCACCATTCCCCTGAGCGTAGGAAGCACCGTTGATCGGAGTTGCGCTGGCCTCCAACAGGGACTTGACCTGGTCCGGAGTGATGCCAGGGTGTTGCTGAATGACCAACGCGGCCGCCCCAGACACGATCGCCGTTGCCTGAGAGGTTCCGCTGCCACGGAAGAAGCGGCCGTCGATGAGTCCGGTCCGGCCGTACGTCTGGTCGATGTACGAGCCCGGATCGCGGAGGCTCTGCAGGTGCGATCCAGGAGCCACCAGGTCGACATTCCTGGTCGCCGTGGAAAGTGCGCTGGAGAACGGGGCGACAGTATCCCCGGCAAGCGGTTGGTCCGTCGTCGTGGGTGCGGTGGCGGCGCCGACGGCAAGGATGGTTGGGTCGTAGGCCGGGTCGGTCAACCCGCCTGCGTGGCTGCGATTACCGTCGTCGTGGCCGGTCGACCCGGCTCCGTCGCCGTTGTTGCCTGCGGCGGCCACGACGACGATCCCGTCGCGCCACGCCACCTCGGTGGCATATGCCAGCGGATCGATGGAGTAGTCCTGGGTTGTGTCCGTGCCGTACGAGAGGTTGAGCACCCGGATGTTCATCCCGTGGTCATGACGATGACGCACCACCCAGTCGATGGCGACGAGTATCTGCGAGACGTCGGTGTTCCCCTGGGCGTCTGCCACTTTCAGGTTCACAATGCGTGCGTCCGGAGCCATGCCCAGGAAGTCGCTCGTGTTACTGGAATACGGGCTTGTGGCCGCGTTGTCGCGGCCGGCGATGAGCCCGGCCATGTGAGTACCGTGTCCGTACGTGTCGATGTACCGAAGGTTGCTCGCCGGGCCCTCGAGTGAGAAGTCGGGCCCGTTGATGATCTTGCCCGGAGTGTTGAGGCCGGTGACCGGAGCAACGCCCGAGTCGATGAGGGCGATGTCGACACCCCTGCCGGTGTAGCCCGCGTCCCATGCGGCGCGGGCGCCGATGCGCTGTTCGGCGGTCGCAAGGGATCCGGTGTCTGTGGTTGGGTCGTAAGTGCTGAGCAGGTGGCCACGGCTGTCCGCGGTCACCGAGACGATGCCGGGCTCCGTCGCCAGCCTGGACACGGCGGAGGCGGGCACGCTCGCGCTGAAGCCATCGATGATCGCGAGACGGTTGGTGACGCGACCGCCGACGGCGGCGGTGACCGTATCCGGATCGATTGTCGACCCAGGGTACTCGCGAACAATGACCGACACCGATGGAGCGCTCGACGCAGACGCGTGGACTGCGGGGAGGGTCATCGTCGCGGCGACGGCCAGCGCGGCGGCGCCGAGCGCGCAGGTGCGAGCGGGCCGCCTGCTCACGACGCTCCGCTCCCGTGAGCAGATGAATCCGGAACGAGCTTCGGATCGTCCCAACTGATACCGAACACGATGCCCCTCATGTTTCCCCCTGAAGGCTTGGCTTTCTCAATTCGTCGCCGAGTGCTCCGCCGCGATTGAGTGTCACCGCGACACACATGAGACGGTGTCGCGCTCACGTCACAGTAATGCACCAAACCTACCTATCGGCGCGCACGTTGCAGGCGCTATGTCAGAGGGGTGGGCAGTGGTTCGTGACCTGGTGCGCAATCCCGCGACAAACATCACAGTGCGTGAGGGCGTTGTGGCGATCGCGGAGCGGGGCAAGGATTCAACGATCGGCAGCCCAGCGAACTCAGCCCGGTGCCGCCCGGCTCGCATGACAGAATGCCCCGTCAATGGACACAACGGCTCGGGACGGCGACTTCGCGATCCGCGTCGAGGGACTGCACAAGTCGTTCGGCAAGGTGCACGCGCTGCGCGGCATCGACTTCGTTGTGCCGCGCGGGTCAGTCCTCGGGGTCCTCGGCCCCAACGGCGCCGGCAAGACCACGGCGGTGCGTGTCCTCACCACTCTTTTGCCTCCCGACTCCGGTAGGGCGCTGATCGAGGGTCACGACGTGGTCCGGGATGCGGCCGCGGTGCGCCGCGCGATCGCATTGGCCGGCCAGGCGACAGCGATCCAGATCGAGCTCACCGGCCGGGAGAACCTGTGGATCATGGGACGGCTCCACCACCTGGATCGGCAAGACGTCCGCGTCCGCACTGCGGAGCTGCTCGAACGGTTCGAGCTCGTCGATGCCGCCGACCGCCCGGCGAAGTCGTATTCGGGAGGCATGAAGCGCCGGCTCGACCTGGCAGCCAGCCTCATGGGCGACCCATCGGTCCTGTTTCTCGACGAGCCGACGTCAGGCTTGGATCCGTACGGGCGGTTGGGGATGTGGGAGGTGATCCGCCAGCTCGCCGCCCAGGGCACGACGATCCTGCTCACCACGCAGTACCTCGACGAGGCCGATGAGCTGGCCGACAACATCATCGTCATCGAACGCGGTCAGGTGATCGCGCAAGGCACGTCCGACCAGCTGAAAGACCGCGTGGGCGGCGATGTGCTGGAGTTCACCGTAGTCGACAGAGCCCTCGTGGCCGGAGCCGTCGCGGCGGTGTCCGGCCTGACCGACGCGGCTCCGCGGGTGGACCCGGAGTCGCGCCGGATCGCGCTGCAGGTCGGCAACCGAGGGTCGCAGGCGCTCGTCGAAGCGGTGCGCCGTCTCGATGCCGCGCGCGTCGAAACTGACGGGCTGGCCCTGCATCGCCCATCGCTCGACGACGTATTCCTCGCGGTCACGGGCCACGCGGCGGAGAGCGGGAACGGCACCACTCGGGGACGCGGCCGCAAACCCGGCGTGCGCCCCGCAGGAGACTGAGGGCCATGGCCGCAGAGACTGTTCCGCAATCAAGCCCCAGCGTCATGCAGCTGGCCCGTTGGGCGGTGAGCGACTCGCTGGTGATGACGAGGCGCAACCTCCTGGTCTGGCTGCGGGTGCCGGCGTACATCGTGTTCACCGTTGTCCAACCGGTGATCTTCGTGCTCCTGTTCCGCTACGTGTTCGGGGGCGCCATCCAGGTGGCCAACCAGGGTGGCTACGTCAACTTTCTGATGCCGGGAATCATCGGGCAGACTGCGGCTTTCGCCACCTTTGCGACCGCGATCGCACTTGCGCAGGAGGCCAAGCAGGGTGTGATCGACCGACTGCGCTCACTGCCGATGGCGCGGTCCGCAGTCCTCGCCGGAAGGCTGATTGCGGACGGCATTCGCATGCTCGTCACCATCCTCGTCATCGTCGGCGTCGGGTATGGGGTCGGATTCCGGTTCCAGAACGGAGCGCCGAGCGCGATCGCCATGATTCTGCTCGCCGAGATCTTCGGGGTCACCATCTGCTGCGTCTCGGCGTTTATCGGCCTGGCCATCAAGGACGAGGAGTCCGTGCAGGCGTTTGGCTTGATCTGGCTGTTTCCCCTCACCTTCGTAAGCTCGGCGTTCGTTCCCATCGCCACCATGCCCAGCTGGATGCAAGCGTTCGCCAACAACCAGCCGGTAACGCTCGTCATCAACGCAATGCGTTCGTTCGCCCTTGGCGGTCCGCAGTTTCCCCTGTTTCCCGCACTGTGGGAGTCGCTGGTCTGGCTGGCAGGAATCCTGATCGTGTTCGCACCGCTCGCGGTCCGCGCCTACCGCCGCGCGTCCTGAGCGGGCTGGATGTCGTCCTGGAAGGGAATCACCGTGGCGCAAAAGCGGTCTGACCTCCTCAGTGCGTCCGCATGGCACTGGCTGGCGCGTCCGCCGCTCCTCGAGGGCCGCATCGGCCTGGAGCGACTGCAACTCCTCAGGGATCCTGTCTTCCGCGGCCGCGATGTGCCGCGAGGGCACGGTGAGCCGGTCCTCCTGATCCCTGGATTCCTGGCGGGCGACTGGAGTCTGAGGCTCCTTGCCGGGTGGCTGCGCCGCCTCGGCTATCGACCGTCGGGTTCCAGCCTGCGGGTCAACCAGGACGATTCTGAAGTCACCGTCGCTGTGCTGTCGCGCCAGCTCCGGCGGGCTTGGATTGACTCGTCCGAGCTGGTGACGGTGATCGGCCACAGTCGGGGCGGCATTCTTGCGGCCGTGTTGGCACAGCGCGAGCCGCAGATGGTGCGGCAGGTGATCGCCCTCGGTTCGCCAATCGCCGACCCCTTTGCCGTGAGTCCCCTCACCCTGATGGCTGTTCGCGCGATCCGTCGTCGCCATGGACTACGTGCTCGCAGTCCCCTCACCGACCATCCTCGCTTCGAGCGTGACCTCGCCGCCCACGTGCGCGTGCCGACGACCTCGATCTATTCTCGCTCCGACGCCATCGTGAACTGGCACGCCTGTGTGCGGCCGGATGTGCAGGCTGTGGAAGTACCAGGAAGTCATGTCGGGCTAGGCGCCAACCGCGCGGTGTACCGGATCATCGGCGAGCTTCTCGCCCATCGGTTCGCCTCGGCCGCGGAGACGCTTGCCCGATGAACCCTCTCGAGGACTCCGTCGATGGGCTCGCTGCCGAGACGGAGTTCTCCGGGGTGGTGCGCGTCGACGGCGTTGGCGGTGTCCGGTTCGCCAAGGCATACGGTCTGGCGCAACGCGGCTGCCGACTCGCGAACGCGTTGGACACCCGGTTCGCGATCGCCAGTGGCACCAAGGGCCTGACCGCACTGACGGTGATTAGCCTGGTCGAAGGGGGTCAACTCGATCTGGCCACGACCGCCCGTTCTGTGCTCGTTGAGGACCTGCCGCTGATCGGCAGGGAGGTGACAGTCGAGCACCTGCTCGCTCACCGTTCGGGCATCGGCGACTACGCCGACGAGGACTCAGACCGGGCGGTCACGGACTATCTGTTGCCCATCGCCGTCCACGAGCTGGCAACCACCGAGCAATACCTGCGAGTCCTCGGCGGACACGCGGCCAAGTTCGCGCCGGACGAAACGTTCTCCTACTGCAACGGCGGTTACGTCGTGCTCGCGTTGATCGCCGAGCGCGTGAGCGGCACACCGTTCGATGAGCTGGTCAGGCAACGCGTGTGCGCACCCGCCGGCATGGCTGATACGGAGTTCCTGCGCTCCGACGAGCTGCCCGGTCGCGCCGCGCTCGGCTACCTTGGGATCGACGGATTGAGAACCAACATCTTTCACCTTCCGGTGCGAGGAAGCGGAGACGGCGGCATTTACTCCACCGCGGCGGACATCCACTTGCTGTGGAGCGCGTTGTTCGATGGGCGAATCGTGTCGAGGGACTGGGTCAGAGCGATGGTGCGCCCCCGCAGCGTTGTACCGCGGGAATCGCGACGCTACGGCCTGGGGTTCTGGCTCCACGAGTCGCGCGAGACGGTGATGTTGGAAGGATACGATGCCGGTGTGTCGTTCCGAACCGTCCACGATCCGCTTGAGCGTACCACCCACACCGTCCTGTCGAACACGACAAACGGCGCGTGGCCGATCACGCGACGCCTCGACGAGCTCCTTGTGCCCTGAGCGGACGGCGGTGGTGGCGACGTAAGACGCCTCCCTGCAACTAGCGCGCCTCACTGATCTCGAGCGTGTCGCCCTGGCGCATGCCGGATTCGCCGGCGTTGGTGATGGCGACGTAGTCGAGCACCTTGCCGTCCTTCACGCGGCGGTAGGGCGACTCGATGAAGCCGTACTCGTTGATGCGCGCAAAGCAGGAGAGCGAGCTGATGAGGCCGATGTTCG
>CATPAP010000046.1 GCA_955651875.1 Candidatus Dormiibacterota bacterium | reverse complement strand
GGCATGGCCGCGAAGTGTAGAGGCTGTCAGGCGACTCCCCGCGCCGCCGGGAAGGGCGTCAACTGCAGAACCGCGACATTCCTCGCGGCACGTCCTCGCGCGCCTCGGAGATGCGGGAGATCGCTGCCTCGGGGTTGTGCGCGCTGCTGAGCCCGAAACTGAGCTGCCGCGTCATCGGCAGCACGCGCCGGCTCGACCGCTGCGCGGAAAGACGCAGACGCGCGTGACGTTCGGGATCGATGGAACAGCAGCGCACGCTGCAGTACTTCGCGGTGGCCTTCTTCACCGGTATCACGCATCCGCGACGGACACAGATCCTGCGCGGCAGGTTCCGCGACTCGGCTGCGAATGCGTTCTGTGCCACGTGCCGAGTGTACGGGGGTCATGATGTCCACTGTCAACCACCGCGACGACGCGTTTGCACCGACGTCGGGAACAGGACCTGTGGTTCCCCCTGTGTGTCGGGTTGTGCAAACTGTGGACAACACGGTCAAGCGATCGTACGTACCGTCCCGTAGCCTGTGCGCAACATGTGTGCACGGACGGCAGACAAAGAATTCTTAAGATTTGCGGCGCTGATGGCGATAAGGGCTGGGGTGGCACAGCGGGAGCAGGCGGCAAGGCGTGGGGTGGCGTCAAGCCTGGCGGCCTCATTGCTGCTGAACGCGGCGCAACTGTGCGCGGGAGCCGGATGGGATGCTGCGACGGGCGGCTGGTATCATCGACAGCGGCGGCCACCGCAGCGCGTGCGGGCGCATAGCTCAGTTGGTACGAGCGCTGCGTTGACATCGCAGAGGTCATAGGTTCGATCCCTATTGCGCCCACCACGCGCTGTCCCGAGGTTGGTGTCGTCTCGAGGCGGACGCGGCGCTAGACGCGCGCCTTGCGCGAGCGTCCGACGCTCTTCTGGGCGGTGCTCATGTCGTTGGCGGTCACCTCGACGCGGAGAACGCCCTCGCACTCGTGGCAGACGACGTGGAACGCCTCGGGCCGGGCGATCGGCCGGGCCACGGCCTGGCGATGACCGCAGCACTCACACGTGACGATGGCCCGCATGTCGTCTCCAATCTCCGTGACGCCTGCCCGCTCGGGGTGCCGGTCAGCTTTGCACCGGTCCCCTCAGCGCAGCCGAATATGACGAAGCCGCGACGGCGCCGTTTCAGAGCCGCGACGTGGATCACCCCGCCACCTCGGCGGCGGCGTCGAGCACGGCCAGGCGGCGCCAGAACAGAAGCCGTACCGCCACCGCCCCGGCCAGGATGATCACGCCAAGTCCGGCCACAACGTTGGCCACGCCGACGGCGTCGGCGATGATCCCGGCGGCGAGCAGCGGGATCGCCACCGCGGCGTTGATGACCGCGAAGATGCCACCGAAGATGCGCCCGCGTGTCTCCTCATTGGTGCGCTCCTGGAGGATCGTGAACGCCGGGATGAGCAGGGCGCCGAGAGCGCAGCCGAAGATCCCGCACATGACCAGTACCACCGGCACCACAGCCCCCGGCGCCCCGAGCGCGCGCAGAGCTGGCGGGCTCACCCCGATGCCCGCCAGCGATGCGCCGCCGACGGAAAGCGCCGCCACCAGCGTCACAGCCTTGGAGAAGCGGTTGCCTGCGCTCTGGGCGAGCACCGCGGCCATCGCGACGAGGCCGAGCGTGGCCGGGATGAGCACGAGGTAGGTGTCCTGGTCCGAGCGATGGAGCTCGCGAACCATGAACACCGGCCCCAGAGCGAAGACCGTGAACACCACGATCAGGGCGACGGCCAGCTGGTACAGGCCGAGCCGGATGGCTGGGTTGCGTGCGATGAGACGCACGCCCTCACGGAGCTCGGCGCCCAGGCTGGGCTGCGACTCCGGCGCGGTGCGGGCCGCGCGCAGCGGGGTGTGGATCCCCCAGATCGAGAGCGCTGCGAGCGCGAAGAGCGCGCCGGCGATGTAGAAGGGCGCCCGCTCACCGACGAGGCGGATGGCCAGGGTTGCCGAGGGGATGCCCAGCACGAGTGTGAGGATGACGGTGGTCATGAACAGCGAGGTGGCACCCATGATCTGGTCGCGACGCACCAGCGAGGGGATGCTCGCCGCCTCCGCGGGAGCGAAGAGCTGTCCGACCGAGCTGAACAGGAATGTGATGACGATCAGCGGCCACGCCTGGTGGCCGACGATCGGCAGCACCTCGATGAGAGGGATGAGCAGGATGAGCCCACCGCGGATGGCGTTGGTCGCGATCATCAGGGTGCGCTTGTCGTGGCGGTCGGCATACACGCCGGCAGGGGCGCTCAGGAAGACCGACGGGAGCGTGTAGGCAATCATCAGGGCAGACTGAACCGATGCTTTGCGGCTGAGGTCGTAGACGACGATCAGCAGCGTGAACATGAGGAACTTGTCCGCCAGCTGACTGGCGGCCTGAGCCAACCAGAGGAGGCGGAAGTCGCTGTGGCCGAGGACCGCCCGGAAGCCCTGACGGCCGTCGGCAAGCGGCGGGACGCCGGGCCGCGCCGCGTGGAGGTGTCGCCGCGACGCCGGTGGCGCGATCTCGTCGCCAGGAGGGAGCACGCTGGTCGGTTCGTTCACGGCTGTCCCGCAAGGGTACGGGCGGCGAGGGCTATCCGGTGCCATTCGTCCAGGTCCAGCGTGCCGGGGCGCCGTCGCGGATCGATCGCTGCGGCATCGAGCCAGGCCATCCCCCGGCGCTCGTCGCCGGCCGCCGCATGGGTGATGCCGTGACGCAGGGTCTTGCGGCGCATCTGGAATGCGGCGCGCGCGATGTCGAGAACCGCCGCTCGTGCCGGGCCGTCGAGCGATCGTGCCGGTTGCAGTCGAATCACGCTGGAGTGGACGGCCGGGGCGGGGTCGAAGCTCGCGGGAGGAACGTCGCGCAGCCGCTCGACCGTGGCAATGCTGCGCACCGCGACCGTCGCCAGGCTCCAGGCGCCCGGCCCGGCCGCGAGCCGGGCCGCGACCTCGCGCTGAACCAGGAAGACGCCGCGCCGCGGGGGCGCCGCCATCTCGAAGAGGCGGGTCAGCAGGGGGGTCGTCAGGCTGTAGGGGAGGTTGCCCGCGGCCAGCCAGCGTTCGCCGATCCCCAGCTCCGCCGGCTCGACCCGGAGCGCGTCGCCGTGGACAACCTCGACATTGGGCCGGTCGCGTTGGGTGATGCGCGTCGCCGCAACGCAGCGCTCGTCGAGGTCCACGGCGACGACGCGGCGGGCGAGCGCCGCCAGCTCGGCGGTGAGGGTGCCGATCCCCGGTCCGATCTCGAATACATCGTCGCCGGATCCGGGCGCCAGCGCGGCGACGATGTCGTCCAGGACGGCGCGGTCGATGAGGAAGTTCTGGCCGAGGCCCCGCTTGGCCACCAGCCCGACCCGTCGCGCCACGGCGTGGAGGGTGGCGGGATCGGCGAGGTCGAGGCTCCGCGCGGTCATCGCTCGTGTCCGGGCAGCCCGAAGAGCCGCCGCGCCGTCACGGTGCTCTGCGCGCGCACATCCGGTTCACCGGCACCGCGGAGGGCGGCGACAGCCGCCGCCGTGGCCGCGACGTACCCCGGGAGGTTGGGGCGGCCCCGGTGGGGCACCGGCGCAAGGAATGGTGAGTCCGTCTCGACGACGTAGTCGCACTCCCCCACCTCACGGGCCGCCGCCTGCTGTGCCTCGCTGTGGGGGAAGGTCACCATGCCCGCGAACGAGATCACGTATCCCGCCGCCACGCACATGCGCGCAAACGCCGCGTCGCCGCTGAAGCAGTGCATCACACCGCGGACGCTGGGATGCTCGCCGATGGCCGCGAGCACCTCGGAGTGGGCATCCCGATCGTGGACGACCACGGGCTTGCCGCGGGCGGCCGCCAGGTCGAGCATGATGTGGACGGCGCGCTGCTGCTCCTCGAACGGCGTGTCGTGGTAGCCGGAGCGGAAGAAGAGATCGATGCCGATCTCGCCGACCGCCACCGCACGTGGGTGAGCGAGCAGGTCTTCGAGCGCGCGCTGCTGAGCGGCGTCGGGCGCGTGCGGCTCGTGCGGATGCCAGCCCACCGTGAACCAGACGTTGTCATGCGCCTCGGCGATGGTGCGGTTGCGGTCGGAGTCCTCGACGTTGAGCCCGACGCTGACAATCTGCTCGACTCCTGCCTCCTCGGCGCTCTCGAACGCCGCGCTGAGCAGCCCACGCTCCTCGAGGAGCACCAGGTGGCAGTGGGTGTCGACCAATGGCCATCGAGCCGTCGCGTCACTCATCCGGCCGCGAGCACGGCCTCACGGTCGAGGCGGGGGAAGAGGATGTCGCCGACCGCGACAGCCGCACCCTCGCTCAGCCGCG
>CATPAP010000045.1 GCA_955651875.1 Candidatus Dormiibacterota bacterium | reverse complement strand
GGTTGAGGTGGGCCATCGCCTGCTCGAGCAGCGAGCGCATCTCGACGCGGTCGAGGTTGCTGTCGTGGGCGCCGAGACGATCGGCGAGTGTCAACGCCACGTCCCGCCGCCCCGCCGGGGCCGCCGACAGCGGCACGGTGTGCTGCGCGGGCGAGACCTCTAGGGCGGCAAGCACATCCTCCGGCTCCAGCCCGAGCCTCTCGCCGATCTCGTTGATCGTGGGCGCGCGGCCGAGCTCGCCGGTGAGTTGCTGCGAGGCCGCGTTGACGCGCAGCAGGTTCTCCTGGAGCCGCCTCGGTACCCGCACCGCCCAGGAGCGGTCGCGGAAGTAGCGGCGGATCTCCCCCATGATGGTCGGGGTGGCAAAGGTGCTGAACTCGTTCTCGAGCGAGGGATCGAACCGCTCGATGGCGTGGATGAGCCCCAGGAAGCCGACCTGCTCGATGTCCTCGAGCGGCTCACCGCGGTTCGCGAAGCGCCGGGCAATGAAGTGGACGAGGTCTGAGTTCAGCTCGACGAGACGGTCGCGGACCGCCCGGTCATGCGACTCGCGGTACTCGCGCAGCAGCTGCCGGACCAGGTCACGCCTGGCGCTCGGCGCCGGCTTGGGGATGGTGCGTGTTCGCTCGGTCCCCGTCGCCCCGTCGCGACGGGGCACGGCAGTCACGAAACGCGGTATTTCGTCAGCCGGACG
Organism: Candidatus Dormiibacterota bacterium; assembly: GCA_955651875.1. GTDB lineage: Bacteria > Chloroflexota > Dormibacteria > Aeolococcales > Aeolococcaceae > Aeolococcus. Next base: position 13,916 of record CATPAP010000045.1, on the reverse strand, counting down.
CGCAGACCACCGGTGCGTTCGTTGAGCCGATAACTGTGGTCATCGACGAACAGCCCCATGAGCCTCAGAGCCAGGTCGGTGGCGGCTGCCACCTCTGCGGCCTCCAACTCTCGCTCCGCCGCGTTGGCGGCCACCAGCTGTTGCGTGGCGGCGGCTCGGGCGACGACCTGGCGGCCGCAGGTGCTTTGCACCTGAACCTCGAGGCGCGCGCCCTCCACGGTGAACGTGAGCCGGATCTGCCCCACGCCGCCGCCGCCCACCCGCACGGCGCAGGCGATGGCGTTCTCACACGCCTGGGCGACGGCGATGGTCAGGTCGTGCACCGCCTCGACGTCGAAGCCGGCAACCGCGGCAAAGGCCGAGGCAGCGCGCTTGGCGACGACGATGTACGCGGCGTCGGCCGGCAGACGAAGCTCGGACGTGGTCATTGTCATCCCGCTTCTGAAATACCCCTTGTCAGCGTTGATCAAACGGAGGATCGCCCGGTGCCTCGCCGCCCCCGCCGCTGTCGGCGACATCGCGCCCTTCAGAGATGGCCTCGTCGATCTCTTCGAGGTGCCGCGAACGCCGGCGGTCCGTGGCACGCCAGTACACGAAGGCGCCGGCCACGGCGGCGGCGGCGAGCAGGCTGGAACGACCGAGGGACGGACGCATGACGTTGCTCCGATGGGTGGTGTGGCCGCGATTATCGGCGACCCAACCTCCGCGGGGCCGCCAGCACCAGTCCGACGACCTCGGCAAGGGTGATTCCCACGGCGTCGGCGATGGGGTGAATCGTCCCCAGGGACGGCCCACCGTGCCCTCCGAAGGCGACAAGCTCGGCACCGAGGAGGCCCACCGCAGCGCACACCAGGGCGACGACATAGTTGCCTCGCGCGGGCACGATGAGCCTGGTCAGCTGCGCCCCGAGGGCCACGATCAGCACGGCGAGGACGATGCCCGGGCTCACCCCACGGAGCCTAGGGCTGCCGGCGCGCGAGGCGCGCCGATGAGTGGGGTGTGCATCGTCGAATTCACTTCGACCATGCGAGGGGCGAGAACCTGTCTCGCCCCTGTGAAAACGACACCTCGGTGGCCGCGCCGACCCGGGGCCGAGCCCGAGTAACCAGGTGGGATCCCGCACGGCGCTTTCCCCCCTCCACTCGCACGAGGCGGAGGCTCGGGGTCCGGCGAACGAATATGAGGTTCCCGATGCGTTTGATGTTGGTCCAGCCGCATGTGGAAGGCTGCGACCAGCCGGGTGCCGACGAGCATCCTACCGCACCGCCCCGCTCATCAACCCTTCGGCGGCTCCGGGGCCAACTGCAGGCCGAGCTCGACGAGCTGCGCCTTCTCCACCGGCGCGGGCGCGCTGGTCATCGGCTCCTGGGCCTGCTGGTTCTTCGGGAAGGCGATGACATCGCGGATGTTCTCCTCGCCGAGGCCCTCCATGACGAGCCGTTCGACGCCCGCCGCGAAGCCACCGTGGGGTGGCACCCCGTACTGGAATGCCTCGAGCAGAAAGCCGAACTTGCGCTGCGCGGTCTCGGTGTCGATGCCCATGGCGGCGAAGACGCGCTTCTGGATGGCGGGGTCGGTGATGCGGATGCTCCCGCTGCCGATCTCGCGTCCGTTGAGGACGATGTCGTACGCCCTCGATCGGATGCGCAGCGGATCGGTCTCGAGCAGGTCGACGTCGTCGGGATGGAGCATGGTGAAGGGATGGTGGAGGGGGGCCACCTCCCCGGTTTCCTCGTCGCGCTCGAACATCGGGAACTCGGTCACCCAGATCATCGCCAGCTCGTCAGGGTCGGCAAGTGAACGCTCGCGCGCGATGTGGGTGCGCAGCGCGCCGAGCGAGGCGGCGACCACCGCGGGGCGGTCCGCCACCATGAGCACGGCGTCGCCGACATCCGCGCCGGTGATGGCGCCGATGGCGGCAAGCTCCGCTGTGGTGAAGAACTTGGCGATGCCGCCCTGCCAGCCGTCGTCGCGGCGCCACAGGTAGGCGAGCCCGCGCGCCTGGAAGGTGCGCACCACCTCGGTGAGGCGGCCCTCGATGTCGCCGCGAGTCAGGTCGGCGCCACCGCGCACGGCGATGCCCTTGACGACGCCGCCGCCTGCGACGACGTCGGCGAAGACACGGAACCCGCTGGCGCGCAGGGCTTCGGTGAGGTCGCGAAGCTCCATCCGAAAACGCACGTCGGGCTTGTCGACACCGTAGCGGTCCATCGCCTCGCGCCAGGTCAGCCGCGGGAACGGTGTGCTGATGGCGCCGCGGAAGCCGCTCACCGACCATGCATACGCAATCGCGCGCTCGAGTACCGCAGCGACGTCCTCCTCGTCGACGAACGACATCTCGATGTCGAGCTGGGTGAACTCCGGCTGGCGGTCGGCGCGGAGGTCCTCGTCGCGCATGCAGCGGGCGATCTGGAAGTAGCGGTCGATGCCGGCGACCATGCAGATCTGCTTGTACAGCTGGGGTGACTGCGGCAGCGCGTAGAAGCTGCCGTGCTGGAGGCGACTCGGCACCAGGTAGTCGCGTGCGCCCTCCGGAGTGGCGCGAATCATCATCGGCGTCTCGATCTCGGTGAATCCCTGCTCCGCCATGACCGCGCGCAGGTGCGAGATAAAGGTGGCGCGGGCGCGGAGGTTGCGCTGCAGGCGTGAGCGGCGCAGGTCGAGGTAGCGGTGGCGCAGGCGCAACCCCTCCTCGACGTCGGTGTCCTCGTTCACCGGGAACGGTGGTGTCTTGGCTACGGCCAGTACCTCGCATTGGTCGGCGTACAGCTCCACCTCGCCCGTCTCGCGATGCGCGTTGACGCTCCTCGGCTCGCGCAGGCGGAGCTCGCCGTGGACCCGGAGTACGTACTCGAGCCGCACCCCGTGAGCCGAAGCGTGCGCCTGTGGCGCTGTGTCGGGATTGATGACCACCTGGAGAATTCCGGTGTGGTCGCGAACGTCCAGGAAGATGAGGCCGCCATGGTCGCGGCGCCTGTCGACCCATCCGTACACCGTCATCGGAGTGCCGGCGTCGGCGGCCCTGGGCAGCCCGCAGTTAGTGCGATCAGTGCTCACGGCACCCCTTCCTGTGCCGCCTGCAACAGCTCCGCAGACACGGCGTCGAGCACCGTGTCTGCGGTCACCACCTGCTGCGCGCGGGTGCGCAGGTTGCGCAGCACCAGCCCCTCGTCGAGACCGACGAGGAGAGCGAGGCGTGCTCCGAGCCTGTCCGCATCGCGCAGCTTCTTGTCGAGACGGCGGGCGCTGAGGTCGGCGATCACGGTCGTGCGATCCCGTAGGTGGCGCGCGATTTTTCGCGCCTCCTTTGCGCCCGCCGCCGTCGCGGTGCAGACCACCAGCTGTGCCGGCGGCTGCGCCACTGGGGCGACCCCCTGGTTGGCGGCGACGATCAGCAACCGCTCGACACCGAGTGCGTAGCCCACGCCGGCAGTCGCCGGGAAGCCGATCTCCTCGGCCAGCCCGTCGTACCGACCTCCGCCGCCCAGCGCATTCTGTGCGCCCGCCAGGGACGTGTGCCAGAACTCGAACGCGGTGTGCGCGTAGTAGTCGAGGCCGCGGACGAGTCTCTGGTTGTGCGTGTACGGGATCCCGGCTTCGTCGAGATGAGTGACGACGTCGGCGAAGTAGCCGCGGCTCTCCCCGCTCAGGTGGTCGCGGAGCAGCGGCGCCCCGGCGACATGCTGCGCGTCACGCGTGCACTCGAGCAGGCGGAGCGGGTTGACCTCGAGCCGGCGCCGGCAGTCGTCGCAGAGCGAGTCACGCAGGGGCGTGTAGTACGCGCTGAGCGCCTCGCGATAGCGCAGCCGGTCGTCACGGTCGCCGAGGGTGTTGAGCTGGAGGCTGATGCCGTCGATGCGCAGCTGGGCCATGAACCGCCACGCCACCTCGATGACCTCGGCGTCGTAGGACGGGTCCCGATCGCCGATGCATTCGATGCCCACCTGGGTGAACTGTCGCTGCCGTCCAGCCTGGGGCCTGTCGTAGCGGAACATCGCCATCGCGTAGTGCACGCGGACGGGGCGCCAGCGCTGCTCGAGACGCGCCCCGAGAACGGCGCGCAGGACCGGGGCAGTTCCCTCCGGCCGCAGCGTGAGAGAGCGCCCGCCGCGATCCGCAAAGGTGTACATCTCCTTCTCCACGACGTCGGTGCCGGAGCCGACGCCGCGCGCGAACAGGTCCGTGGCCTCGAACATCGGCGTATCGATGAGCTCGTAGCCATGCCTGCCCGCCACCGAGGCGTGCGTCTCGTGCAGCCACCGCCACGCCGGTGCCTCATCAGGCAGAAGGTCCTTGGTTCCGCGCGGCGGCGCAATCGGGCTCATGGTCGCCCGAGTGTACCGGGGCGCCCAGCGGCGCCCGCCCAAGGCTCCTTCTCTTGCGGGCGGGCGAGACATGTGGTCATGGACCGGCGGGGATCGGATGCTGCTGACGGGAGCGCGGCTTCCGGTGTTTCCCGAGGCGGCGGTGACCGCCACCGAGGACGGCGTCGCCGGGATCTCCGGGCCGCCGATCCGTCACATCGTCATGGTCGGCTCCTTCGCAGAGCCCGTTCAGGGGCAACCGCAGCCCATCCACCTCTGGTCGTGGACGGGTTCGGCGTGGCTGCGCCGTGGGTGAGCCGCCGCGGCTCAGACTGTCTCCCGCGCCACCGTGTGAACGTCGCGAACCGCTTCGAGGCGCTCGAGCAGGCGGCTGAGCTGGGTGAGGTTGGCGATCTCGACGATCGTCGAGATGACGGCGGTGCGGTCGTCATAGACCTGCACATCGGCGCCGGAGAGGTTAATCTTCGACTCGGCGATGACCGCAGCGATGTCGCGGAGCAGGCCGGTGCGGTCCCAGGCCTCGATCTTGATGTTGACCGGGAAGACCTGGTTGTTGCCGCGCTCCCATTCCACCTCGACGATGCGGTCGGGATCGGCCGCGTTGCGCACGTTCACGCAGTCGGCACGATGCACCGTGACACCCTTGCCTCGCGTGATGTAACCGCGAATCGCGTCACCTGCCAGCGGTTTGCAGCACTGGGCCAGGGTGGTGAGCATGTCGGTCATGCCGTGCACGCGGACGTGCCCGTTGGCAGCGGGTACTGCGCTGATGAGGGGGATGCCGAGGACGGTGGTCTCGCTGGCCTGGTCGGGGGACTCGCGGTCGCTGTAGCGGAGCACCACGCCGCGAGCGCTGACGTCGCCGTAGCCGACGGCGGCCAGGAAGTCGTCGATGGTGTGAAACTTGAAGTCCTCGGCGAGCTCGAGCAGCCGATCGTCCTTGAGCGAGCTGAGCGCCTGCTGGCGAAGGCGGCGGAACTCCTTGTCGAGCTGCTCGCGTCCCTTCTGGACGTTCTCCTCGCGTCGCTCTTTCTTGAACCAGCTGCGGATCTTCTCGCGCGCGCTGCTGGTCTTGACGAAGTTGAGCCAGTCGCGGCTGGGCGCGTGCGCACCCTTGGTGGTGAGCACCTCGACGATGTCGCCGTTCTCGAGCTTGTAGTCGAGCGGCACCATGCGCCCGTTGACCTTGGCGCCGATGCAGTGATGGCCGACGTCAGTGTGCACTCGGTAGGCAAAGTCAACCGGGGTGCTGCCCATGGGGAGGGAGCGGACGTCGCCCTTGGGGGTGAAGACGAAGACCTCATCCTGGAAGATGTCGACCTTGACCGTGTCGACGAAGGCCTCGGCGTCGAGCACCTCCTTCTGCCAGTCCATGAGCAGGCGCAGCCAGCCATACCGCTCGTCGAACCGGGTGGGCTGCGCACCCTCCTTGTAGTGCCAGTGCGCAGCGATTCCGTACTCGGCGGTGCTGTGCATCTCCTGGGTGCGGATCTGCACCTCCATCGGTTCGCCGGTGTGCGACACGACGGTGGTGTGCAGTGACTGGTAGCCGTTGCCCTTGGGCATGGCGATGTAGTCCTTGAACCGGCCCGGGATCGGTTTCCACAACGAGTGCACAGTTCCGAGCGCGCCGTAGCAGTCCTTGATGCTGTCGACAAGGATCCGCAGCGCGAGCAGGTCGTAGATCTCGTCGAACTCCTTGTGGGAGCGCTCCATCTTGTCGTGGATGCTGAAGATGTGCTTGGGACGGCCGGAGATCTCGGCGCCGATGCCAAGACGGTCGAACTCCTTCTGGAGGATCTCGGTGACGTCGCGGATGAAGCTGCCGCGCTCCTCCGCGGCCTTGCTCACCTTGGCCGCGACGGCGTGATAGTTGTTGGGGTCGAGCTGGGCGAAGGCGAGATCCTCGAGCTCGCCCTTGATCTGCCAGATGCCGAGACGGTGAGCAAGCGGGGCGTAGATGTCGAGGGTCTCGCGTGAGATGCGCAGGCGCCGCTCCTCGTTGTGCGCGGCGACCGTGCGCATGTTGTGGAGGCGGTCGCCGAGCTTGATGAGCACCACCCGGATGTCCTCGGCCATGGCCACGAGCATCTTGCGGATGTTCTCGGCCTGGGCCTGCTCGCGGGTGTGGACGTGGATCTTGCCGAGCTTGGTGACCCCGTCGACCAGCTTGGCCACGTGCGTGCCGAACTCCTCGGAGAGTTGCTCGCGGGTCACGTCGGTGTCCTCCACGGTGTCGTGGAGGAGCGCGGCGACCAGCGTGTCGACATCGAGCCCGAGATCGGCAAGGATGCCCGCCACCGCCAGGGGGTGGGTGACGTAAGGCTCCCCACTCAGCCGCGACTGCCCCTCGTGGGCGCCCTCCGCGAGCGTGTACGCGCGCCGCAGCGTCGCCCGTTCCTCCTCGCGGAGGTACGAGGTCTTGGAGAGGAGCTCCTCGATCGCCATCTCCCTGACCATGGTACCCGCCAAAAGGCGAATTCGAACTGGGATAGGCCGCACGCCGGGACTAGGCGGGACTAATAGGCTCGAGCGATCAGCGCGACGTGGCCGGCCGGCTGCCCACAGGCGATGCAGGGGGCGCCGTCGGGGGTGCGGTCGGCCCGGAGGTTGCGGACGGTCACGGCATGAACCGCCCCCTTCACGGTCACCTCGCATTCCGGGCGGTTGCAGAAGGGGCCGCTGGCGAACACCGGCTGCTCCGCGAACGCCGCCACGAGCTCCTCGAGCGAGCCAACGTCGACGCTGCGCTCGTCGAGGAGCCGCTGCGCGCGCGCGCGTGTGACCTTCTGCGCCTCGTCGAGAAGACCCTGGAGGCGGCTTCCCAGACCCTCGAGCGCGACGGCGCTCTGCTCGCCGTCGACGCGGCGCACCAGGGTGACGTTGCCATCGGCTAGGTCCTTGGCTCCGACGGTGATCCGCAGGGGCACACCGCGCAGCTCCCAGTGAGCGAACTTTTCGCCCGGCCGCATCCCCTCACGGCGGTCCACGCGCAGGCGCACCTCCGTGGCCGCTTCGCGCTCGAGGCGAATGCAGGCCTCCTCGACGAGCCGCGCGGCGTCCTCGTCGTTGCTGTGCGTGATCGGCACCACCACCACCTGGATCGGAGCAACCCGGGGCGGGATGACGAGGCCGGCATCGTCACCATGCGCCATGATCAGGCCGCCGATGATGCGCGTCGACAGGCCCCAGGACGTCTGGAAGGGATGCTGACGGGTGTTCTCGCGGTCGCTGTAGCTGATCCCGTATGCGGTGGTGAAGTTCTGGCCGAGGTGGTGGGAGGTGCCGGACTGCAGCGCCCAGCCGTCCGACATCATCGCCTCGATGCTGAGCGTGTAGCGAGCGCCAGCGAACTTCTCGGACTCCGTCTTGCGACCCTTGATGACCGGGATCGCGAGCCACTCCTCGGAGAGCTCGCGGTAACAGTCCAGCATGGTCTCCACCTCGGCGGCGGCCTCGTCGTCGGTGGCGTGGAACGTGTGCCCCTCCTGCCAGAGGAACTCCGCCGTGCGCAGGAAGAGGCGAGTGCGCTTCTCCCAGCGGGCCACGTTGCACCACTGGTTGATGAGCACCGGCAGGTCACGCCACGAGTGGATCCAGTCCGCGTACAGCGAGCAGATGATCGTCTCACTGGTCGGCCGGATCGCCAGCCGCTCCTCGAGGACTCTGTCGCCCCCCTGCGTGACCCAGAACACCTCGGGAGCAAACCCCTCGACGTGCTGCGCCTCCTTGGTGAGATAGCTCTCCGGGATGAGCAGCGGGAAGTACATGTTCTCGTGCCCGGTCCGCTTGATCATGCCGTCGAGCGCGTCGCGGGTCCGTTCCCAGAGCGCGTAGCCGTAGGGACGGATGACCATGCAGCCCTTGACCGGGGTGTAGTCGGCGAGCTCGGCACGGCGCACGACGTCGACGTACCAGCGATCGAAATCGTCGCCCTTTGACGTGATCTGCTTGACGCTGCGCTCGGCTGCCATGGCGGCCGAGTATAGGCAGGCGCTGCGAACGGCCTGCCCCCACCGTCGCGCCGCCGATCGAGCGGACGGCGAGGGTGGTCCGCAGCCACCCTCGCCGTCGCGGCAGGCTAGTGGGACGCCAGGTACTGGCCGAACGCGCTCAGCGTGTCCCCGAACGTCGCCTTGTCGGACGACTTGATGGCAACCCCGTTGGTGTCGGTGAACTTCGTCTCCGACGTCCAGCACAGGCCGTTGGGCGCGTCCTTCTTGGCGACAAAGTTGAAGGCGTCGTCGAGTCCAGTCGGGAAGGCTCCGGTCGCCAGGCCGAGGTAGTCGGTCAGCTCAGTCCCGGTGTACTGCCAGAGCATGTCGATGGTGCCGGTGGTGAGTGCCTGGCCGATGGCCTTGTCCTTTGCCTGGAACGTGTAGTCAACCGTGAAGCCGTGCGACTGCAACACCAGCTGGGTCATCGAGGCGAGGAGTTGCTCCTCGGCGAAACCCTTGCTGCCGATGCTGACGTGGGCGCCGCCGCCGGCCGACCCCGACGCCGCTGCGCAGCCGCTGCCCGAGCCGTTGGTGCCACCACCGCCACTGTAGCTGCTGGCGAGGAAGCCGTTCTGGGTCAGCCACGCTTTGGCGACGTCGGAGACCTTCATGTTCTGCACCTCGACCATGGTGTTGAGGGAGAGCATCGTGGCCGTGTCCAGCTTGGCCGCCACCGGCGCCATCAGGTTGGCGATCGCCGGGTACTTCTGCAGGATGCTCTGGCGCACCACCAGGCCTGCGTTGTCCGGCGGGAAGAGGTTCTTGTCGTCCTTGAGGACGTAGAGGTTGTTCGCCTGGATCGCCGAGTCGGTGGTGAACACCTCGCCGGCGGTGCACTGCCCACCGGCGATGCTCTTCTCGGCGGTGCTGCCGATGTCCACGTACGTGGCCTTGCCGTAAGCGGCGTTGTAGGTCTTGGTCAGGCCCGGCAAGCCGTCCGGTCGCGTCCGGAATTCCGACAGGATGCAGACCTTGATCGACGACGTGCTGGGCCCCCCTCCACCTCCGCTGCTGCTGCTGGGGCTGCTGCTGCTTCCGCATGAAACCAGTGCGGCGGGGACAAGGATCAGCAGTGCGGCCAGGGCTTTGCGCTTCATAGCGGTCTTTCCTCCTTCAGGCGGTGATATTTCGCGGAACGGCGATGCGCTCCACCAGGGAGAGCGCCCAGTCGGCGAGCAGTGCGAGCGTGGCCACCATGACCGCGCCCACGAAAATGATGCGATTCGAGATGTTGATGCCGGACGCGATCACAACACCGAGCCCCCCTCCTCCGATAAAGCTGCCGAGTGTAGCCGTGCCGATGATGAGAACGAGCGAGGTGCGCAGGCCGGCAAAGATCAGCGGCGAGGCCAGCGGAAGCTGGACGCGCATCAGCGCCTGCCAGCGCGTCATCCCCATGCCGCGGGCAGCCTCGACCGCCGCCGGGTCAACCCCATGGATCCCGGCGACGGTGTTGCGCAGGACGGGGAGTGTGCCGTACGCGACGAGCGCGATGACCGTCGGCTCGGTGCCCAGGCCGAGAAACGCGAACAGGAGCACCAGAATGCCGATCCCCGGTACCGCCTGGCCCAGGTTGGCGAGCAGGAACACGGGGATGCGCACGGCACGACCGGCGCCCGCGAGGAGAATGCCGAGCGGCACACCCATGGCCGCCACCAGCGCGAACGAGACGCCGGACAGGTGGAGATGCTCGACCAGCCGGGCAAGAAGGAAATCCGGGCTCAGCACCTGGTCGTCGGCGATCGACCCGCTAATGGTCTGGAACAGGCCGAAGGAGATCGCCAGGCCGACCAACACCGCGATCGGGATGGCGAACAGTCGCACCCGGGCGAAATCCATGCCGCGTCCACGGGGTGCGGAGACGTCGATCACCGTGACGCCCGCCGGATGACGTCGGCATCGACGATGCCGATCGGCCGTTCCGAGTCGACAACCAGAACACGTCCGTCCTCGGCGCGCAGCACGGCGTCCAGCGCGTCGCGCAGGGTGGCGTCCGCGTCCACCTTCTCGATGGGAGGAAGGCTGCCGTTGATCACGGCCAGCGGTGCGTCGCGGACGGTGATCAGGGACAGGCGGCGCACCATCCTGCCCTCCCCGAGGAAGTCCTCGACGAACTGCGACGCGGGATGGGCGAGCAACTCCTCGGGCGTGTCGTACTGTTCGAGCACTCCTCCGGTCGAGAAGAGCGCGACGCGATCGCCGAGCCGGATGGCCTCGTCGATGTCGTGGGTGACGAACACGATCGTCTTGCCCACCACCCGCTGCAGCCGGAGAAGCTCGTTCTGCAGCCGCTCGCGCGCGATGGGGTCGATGGCCCCGAAGGGCTCGTCCATGAGGAGGACGTTGGGATCGATGCCCAGAGCGCGGGCCACGCCGACGCGCTGGCGCTCGCCACCGCTGAGCTCTGCCGGTAGGCGCGTGGCGTATTGCGCCGCCGGCAAGCCGACGAGCTCGAGCAGCTCCTCCGTACGGGCGACGATGCGGCGCTTGTCCCAACCGGCGAGCCGCGGCACAGTCGCCACGTTCTCCGCGACGGTTTGATGGGGGAACAGGCCCACCTGCTGGATCACGTAGCCGAGCGAGCGCCGCAACTCGTTGACGTCGACCGTGCTCGTGTCCGTGCCGTCAATGCTGATGACGCCTGACGACGGTTCAATCAGCCGGTTGATCATCTTCAAGGAGGTCGTCTTCCCGCAGCCCGACGGGCCAACGAAGATGACGATCTCGTGGGATGGGATCTCGAGTGACAGCTCGTGGACGGCGTCGACGTCGCCGTAGCGCTTGCTGACGCGGTCGAAGGTGATCACGTCGCGGCCACCGCCACACGTCCCTTGGAGAGCAGGCGCTGCACACCCGCGAGCACCACGTCGGCGAATATCCCGATGATGGCGACGGGAATGATGCCGGCGAGGACCTGCTCGAGGGTCCCGGTGTCGCGCGACAGGGCGGAGAAGATGGGCTGGCCGAGGTCGTTGGCCCCGACAGCTGCCCCGACGGTGGCGATGGCGACGATCATCACCGTCGCCTGGCGGAGGCCGCCGAGGATCACCCCCAGCGCCAGCGGAAGCTCCACCCGAGTGAGCACCTGTTGGCCGCTCATCCCCATGCCTCGCGCGGCCTCGGTCACCGCCGAGTCAACCGCAAGGATCCCCGCCCGCGTGTTGCGCACGATGGGGAGCAGCGCGTAGAGGATCAGCCCGATGACCACCGGCGGGTTGCCCAATCCGAACCAGATGGACAGCAGCCCGAAGAGAGCAAAGCTGGGGACGGTGAGGATGATCCCGGTCACAGCGAGGATCAACGCCGCGAACCGCTCGGAGCGCGCCGCCAGGATGCCGAGAGCCAGCCCGGCGACCGCGGCCACCAGGATGGAGATGGCCACGATCTCCAAATGGGTGAGGACCTGGGGGCGCAGGGTGTCCCAGTTGTCTAGGATGTACCGAAGGGTGCTCATTGAGAGTCGCCCTCGGTGTGGGCGGCCAGTTCTCGAGACTGCGGGAGCCCGCCTACCCCCGCAGGACGCATTTTATTGCACATGCCGAGTGACCGGCGTTACGCGTCGTGGGCGGCGGTCTCCCCCGGGGGGCTTAGACGGCTGCCACCGGCAGCGGCTGCAGGGGCGCATCACTCTCGCCGAGGCCCGTCGGCAGGGGTTCGCCCGCGGCGAGCAGGCGCGCATCCTCGGCCGCGATCACCTTCAGCTCGGCGACCAGCTGGTCGATAAGCTGTTCCTGCGGGAGCGACGCGATCACCTTGCCACCGCGGTAGAGGATGCCCTTCTGGCGGCCGCCGGCGATGCCGATGTCCGCGTGCATCCCCTCGCCGGGCCCGTTGACCACGCAGCCCATGACCGAGACGTTGATGGTGCGGCGCACGTCGCGGAGCGCCTCCTCAACCCGCGCCACCATCGGAAACATGTCGATCTCGAGACGCCCGCAGGTGGGACAGGCGATGAGGTTGGGGCCGTTGCCCTTCTCGCTGAGGTTCTGGAGAATCTGGCGGCCGACCCGGACCTCGTCCTCCGGCTCGCCGACCAGCGAGACGCGGATGGTGTCGCCGATGCCCTCGGCGAGCAGGATGCCGATGCCCATCGCGCTCTTCACGCTTCCCGACTCGACCGGGCCCGCCTCGGTCAGGCCGAGGTGCAGCGGATAGCGGTTGCCCAGCGCGGCGAACTTGCGGTTGACGGCGATGTTGGTGAGCACGTCGCTCGCCTTGAGCGACACCTTGATGTTGCGGAAGTCGAGCTCCTCGAGGATGCGGATGTGGCCGAGGGCGGCTTCGACCATCCGCTCGGCGGTCTCCTCGATGGTGGCGCCGCGGCCGCGTTCGAGCTCCTTGCGCTGCGGGATGCTCCCGCTGTTGACGCCGATGCGGATGGGCACATCTCGGGCGGCGGCCTCGGTGGCGATGTCACGCACCTTGGTGGGGTCGGTGATGTTGCCGGGGTTGAGTCGCAGACATGCGATGCCAGCCTCGAGCGCGCGGAGCGCCAGGGGCGCGTCGTAGTGGACGTCGGCGATCACCGGGATCGGAGACCCCTTGACGATCTCGCGCATGGCGACGCCGGCGTCCTGGGTGTCGCACGTGACCCGGATGATGTCGGCGCCTGCCTTCGCGGCCCGCTCGATCTGGGCGAGGGTCGCGCCGACGTCCTCGGTCTGCGTCTTGGTCATCGTCTGCACCGGGATCGGCGCGGCGCCGCCGATGATCACCCCGCCGACGTTGACGGGAACGGTGGGGCGGCGTGTGATGGTGCTCATTGGGGCCTGCTCACGTCTCCGATGGTGACATAGATAACGAACAGGACAACCAGGGCGAGGCCGACCGCGTAGGTGAGGGCCTCCAAGCGTGGATCCAACCGGCGCCGGCGCACCGCCTCGATCAGCAGGAGGAAGGCCTTGCCGCCGTCCAGGAATGGGATCGGCAATATGTTGATGAGCCCGAGGTTGATGCTGATGAAGGCTATCCACCCCAGCAGCTCCCGCGGCCCTTGCTGGGTCTGAGATGCGGTCGCGCGGACGATGCCGACCGGCCCGCTGACGCCGTGGGGACCGGTCAGGCCACCGCTGCGAGGGTTGGTGATGAGGTCGTACAACCCGGAGAACGTCCCGGTGACGAATCTCGGGATCTGGCCGAACCCGTCAGAGGCCGCCTGCGGCAGGGGTTCGCCGTCGAACCCCGGTTGGACACCCAGTCGCCAGGCCGCCTGGATGGCGCCGGCGGCGCCCGCGCCGTCGTTGATGCCGGTCGCGCTCACATTCGAGTACGACGGGCCCCTGCTTCCGTCGTCCTTGACGACGAACCCTGACAGCACGGCGGGCTGGGCAGCGAGGACCCCGGCGGGGTCGCCGGCCGGGACGGGATCGCTGTTGAGCGCGGTGACCACGAATTCACCGACGGGAAGGGGTTGGGCGGGCGCCGGACCCGGCACGGTGCTCGCATTACCGTTGACCACGATGAGTGAGGGCGTGATGGTCGTCGTCTGAACCTTCACGCCGCGGCTGTACGTCACCACCATCGGCTTACCCTGCGAGGCGGCGGTGGCGGCGTGGAGATCGCTCGACACGTCGGTCGCGTTGTGATGGCGAAT
>CATPAP010000044.1 GCA_955651875.1 Candidatus Dormiibacterota bacterium | reverse complement strand
TGTGCGCGAAGCAGCTCTTGCCCTGCATGCGGTACTGCATGACGCGGCCCGCCACCTGAACCTCGGGCCCCTCGGGGGCGTCCCCGCCCTCTACAGGAGGGGAGGTCTCCGCCTCGAACGAGACGAGCAGCTGTCGGGCCCCGTCAAGGGTCACCGTGGGCGAGAAGTCCACGTTGTACGCGGGAACGCCGAGGGCAGCGAGCTCGTCGACCTTGCGGCGCCGTGCGGTGAAGAGATCGTCAGCGGGCATGCGCCGTATCTTCGGGGTTTGCGACGCAGTCAGGAGACGCGGACGATCTTCACCCGTCGCTGCCCGCCGGGACTCTGCACGTCGACGGACTCACCGTTGCGATGGCCGATGAGTGCCTTGCCCACCGGTGACTCCATGGAGATGCGCCCGCTGGCCACGTCGACCTCAGCCGGTCCAACGATGGTGAAGACCTGCTTGCCGAACTCGTCCTTGAGCTCCACCTCAGAACCCACGCGCACCACCCCATGCTCCTTGGACTCCTCGATGAGCACCGCGTTGCGCAGCATGTTCTCGAGCGTGAGGATGCGCCCCTCGACCATGCCCTGTTCGTTCTTCGCGTCCTCGTACTCCGCGTTCTCGGCGATGTCCCCAAAGTCCTTGGCGTACTTGATGCGCTCGGCAATCTCGGCGCGCCGGACGGTGCGCAGCTCCTCGAGCTCAGTCTCGAGCTTCTGCTGACCCTCGGACGTGAGCAGAACCGGTTTGTCCATCAGTTTGTGAGACCTCGCCACACGGGGGCGAACGCCGCCCGCTCCGTGTGAGACGCCGGAGTATAGGTGAGCCCCGCCTTGCAGTGATGTGACAAAACGCCGACGTTCGTTGACCAGATGTGACACCCTGGGTATCATCACGAAGGCCGCGTCGACCTCCTCCAGCCCCCCCTCTCGGGGCGTCTCTGGTACGCCAGGGGCGCCCTCTTTTTTACAGGGGAGGGGCAGATCCCCTCCCCTCGAATGATCGGAGTGAATCCGACCATTCTCACCCCTTCCCTCAGCGCACCTCGTGCGCTGGACGGACACTATTAGGGGCATACGGCCCTATCGGGTGGGGTGGGGGTGCTTTCTTTCTGGTTTGCTTGCAGCCGCTTGCCACGTGTCGTGTGCGGCGGGGGCTTGCTGGTTTTTTTCTCTGTCAGGAGCACCGGCAGGGCGAGGTGGTGGCGACCACCACGGCCCAGGTGATGACTGTAAAGACCCAGGCTGCGTAAACGGCGCTGATCCAGACGCTCTGCATGTTGCGGCTGGAGACGCGCGTGGCGATGACGGCCAGGGCGGCGAGGGTTAGGAGGCAGGTGGTCAGTGTCATGGCGTGGGCCCAGAGGGGGGCGTTGAGGATGAGGGCGAGGATGCCGACGATGGCCGGAGGGAGGCCCAGGGCGATGAGCCACCAGGGGAGCTCGACCGGTGCGCCCAGGCGCGACTCGCTCACCCCTCGCCGCTGGTGAAGACGGGGCGGAACCACCCCTGCGGGCCGAGCCCGGCGTGCAGCGCCAGCTCGAAGATGGTGTGCAGCATGTCGAGGCTGTCGAGGTCCTGGACCATGGCGCGGAGGCGGGCGGCGCCGTTGCAGCCCTTGATCGACCAGGCGACGTACTTGCGCCCGGTGCGCAGCGCGCGCTGGGCGCCGTGATAGGCGACGAGCATGTCGAGGTGGCGGCGGCAGAGCTCGATGCGGGCGGCGAAGTCGAGCTCGTCGAGGAGCTCGCCGGTGGCCAGCAGATGGGTGGCCCGGCGGATCATCCAGAGGTTGCCGAGCATGCCTCGGGCGATGACCACGCCGTCGACGGCGCCCTCGTGGATGCGCCGCTCGAGCACCCGGAGGTCCTCGACGTCACCGCTGCCGATCACCGGTATGTCGACTGCCGCCTTGACACGCGCGATCTCGGCCCAGTCGGCCTCGCCGGCGTACCCCTGGCAGCGCGTTCGGCCATGGACGGTGACGGCGGCGACACCAACGTCCTCGAGAGCCCTGGCCAGCTCGGGGGCGTTGATGCTGCGCGCGTCCCAGCCGAGGCGCATCTTCGCCGTGACGGGCACGTCAACCGCCTCGACCATGGCTGCGAGGACCGCGGCGGTGGCATGCACGTCGCGCGCCAAGGCGGCTCCGCCGCCGCGCCCGACCACCTTCTTGACGGGGCAGCCGAGGTTGACGTCGACGCTGACGGCACCGCGCTCGACGCACACCTGCGCCGCCGCCGCCATCACCTTCGGGTCACAGCCGACGAGCTGGGCGCCGGCGGGCCCGACGCCGCGCGGGAAGTCGAGCAGGTGCAGGCTCGCCTCCTGGCTGCGCACCACCGCCTCGGATGCCACCATCTCGGTCGACACCAGGCCCGCTCCCAGCTCGACGGCGAGCTCGCGGCAGGGAGCGTCGGTGATCCCCACCATCGGGGCGATGAGCACCGGCGAGGTGAGATCCATCGAACCGATGCGCAAGGCGGGACGGGGCGGGGCGGCAACGGCCATGGTCGCCTGATCTTACGGGGCGCGCGGCTGAGCGGCCGCTCAGTCGGAGTTGAGCTCGTGGATGAGACGGAGCCCGACGATGGTGAGGTGGGTGTCGACCGTCTCGATCTCCGGGATGAGCGGGGCGAATAGCTCCGCGAGACCGCCGGTGGCGACGACGCGCGCGCTCTCCCCGATCTCTGCGCGCATCCGCGACACGATCCCCTGGACGAGCCCGACGTAGCCGAAGACGAAGCCGGACTGCATCGACGCAGCCGGACTGCGGCCGATCACCGACGGTGGCGCCGCCAGCTCGATGCGGTTGAGCTTCGAGGCGCGGCTGACCAGCGCGTCGAGACTGATGAGGATGCCCGGCGCCATGGCACCGCCGAGATACTCACCCGCCGCGGACACGGCGTCGAAGGTGGTTGCCGTGCCGAAGTCGAGGAGGATGGCGGGAGTGCCGTAGAGGTGGCGGCCGGCCACCGCATTGGCGATGCGGTCGGCACCGACGAGGCGGGGGTCCTCGTACTTGATGCTGATGCCGGTACGGATGCCGGGGCCGACCACCAGCGGCGCGCAGCCGAAGTACACCCGAGACATCTCGTCGACCGACCGCGCCAGCGGCGGCACGACGTTGGCCACGGCGACGGCGTCGATGGCGGCGATCTCGAGACCACGGCGGCGGAGCAGGTCGGTGGCCGCGAGGCCCAGCTCGTCGCCGGTCGAGCGCTCGTTGGTGTGGAGCCGGAAGTCAGCCACCAGCTGGTCCCCGTCGAACACGCCGACGACGATGTTGGTGTTGCCGACGTCGACCGCGAGCAGCATGGCGCGGCATTGTAGGAATCGGTCAGCACCGTGGTGCGGACGGGGCCCTGCTGCAGCTAGCGTTGCCTGGCAGTGATCGGGCTCATCGACATCGGCGGCACCAAGCTGCTCGCGGCCGTCAGCGCCTCGGACAGCGCGGTGGGCACCACCCTGCGCCGGGCGACCCCGCGGGCTGGCGACATGGTGGGGGTGAT
>CATPAP010000043.1 GCA_955651875.1 Candidatus Dormiibacterota bacterium | reverse complement strand
CTCGGCGGTGGCCGCCACGCTGGTCCACCGGGCGATCGGCGACCAGCTCACCTGCGTGTTCGTCGACAACGGGCTGCTGCGCCGCGCCGAGGGCGAGCGCGTCGTCGAGGTGATGAGCCACCAGCGCCAGATCAGCCTCGTCCACGTCGACGCCACTGAGCGCTTCCTCACCGCTCTCGCCGGCGTCGCCGACCCCGAGGAGAAGCGCCGTCGCATCGGCCGCACCTTCATCGAGGTGTTCGACGCACAGGCGCTGCGGCTCGGCGACATCGGCTTCCTGGCGCAGGGCACGCTCTACCCCGACGTCATCGAGTCCACCTCGCACGACACCCACAACGCCCAGAAGATCAAGACGCACCACAACGTCGGCGGTCTCCCCGAGGACCTGCGCTTCCAGCTCGTCGAGCCGCTGCGCTACCTCTTCAAGGACGAGGTGCGCCAGGTCGGCCTCGCCCTGGGCCTGCCCGAGGACATGGTCTGGCGCCAGCCCTTCCCCGGCCCGGGGCTGGCCATCCGGATCATCGGCGAGGTCACCGCCGAGCGTCTGGACACGCTGCGCGCGGCCGACTGGGTGGTCATCGACGAGATCAAGCGCAGCGGCCTGTACCGCAAGGTGTGGCAGAGCTTCGCGATCCTCACGCCGATCTCGTCCGTCGGAGTGATGGGCGACAACCGCACCTACGCCAACGTGGTGGCCATCCGCATCGTCGAGTCCGACGACGGCATGACCGCGGACTGGGCCAAGATCCCGTATGACGTGCTCGCCACCATCAGCCGGCGCATCGTCAACGAGGTCGCCGGCGTCAACCGCGTCGTCTACGACATCTCGAGCAAGCCGCCGTCCACCATCGAGTGGGAGTAGCCCGCGCCACGATGCGCGTGCTCATCGCAGGCTCGGGGGCGCGCGAGCACGCGCTGGCGTGGGCCTGCACGCAGGGGCATGACGACGTCGAGGTGACCTGCGCCCCAGGCAACGGCGGCACGGCCTCGTTCGCACAGAACGTCCCCGTGGCCGCCGACGACCCCGACGGCATCGTGCGCACCGCCCGCGACCTCGACGTTCAGCTCGTGGTCGTCGGCCCCGACGCCGCGCTCGCCGCGGGGGTCGCCGATGCCTGCGCCGCCGCGAACATCGCCGTCTTCGGCCCGACCGCAGCTGCCGCCCGCATCGAGAGCTCGAAGACGTTCGCCAAGCGCCTCATGGACAGCGCCGGCATCCCCACCGCGCGCTGGTGCAGCGGCAGGTCCGCGAACCGCGCGGCGCTGCAGGAATTCGTCGAGGACCTCGGCGGCCAGTGTGTCGTCAAGGCCGACGGCCTTGCCCTCGGCAAGGGCGTCACCGTCTGCGGCAGTCCCGACGAGGCGCGCGCCGCCATCGCCGCCTGTCTCGACGAGCAGCGCTTCGGCAGCGCCGGCAGCCAGGTCATCGTCGAGGAACGGCTGCGCGGACCGGAGATCACCGTGCTCGCGCTCAGCGACGGCAGCAACATCCGCGTGCTCCCCGTCGCGCGCGACTACAAGCGCATCGGCGACGGTGACACAGGACCGAACACCGGCGGCATGGGCGCGGTCACGCCGCCTCCAGGAGCCGCCGCCACCCCGCCAGCAACCGCTCCCACCAGCCTCCTCGCCGACATCGAGCGCGACGTGCTCCGCCCCTGCGTCGACGCGCTCGCCGCCGCCGGCACCCCGTTCGCCGGCTGCCTCTACGCGCAGCTCATGCTCACCGCCGATGGTCCGCGCGTGGTGGAGTTCAACGCGCGCTTCGGCGACCCCGAGGCCCAGGTGGTGCTGCCGGTGCTCAACGCCGACGTGCTCGCCCTGCTCCACGACTGCGCCCACGGCACACTCGCGCCGGGCCGTGTGTACCCAGCTGGCCAGCCGGCTGCGGTCGGCGTGGTGCTCGCCGCCGCCGGCTACCCCGGCCCGCCCCGCCGCGGCGACGCCATCACCGGCCTGCAGCAGCTCGATCCGTCGATCCTGGCGTTCCACGCGGGCACCCGTCGCGAGCCGGACGGCACCCTGCGCACCGACGGCGGCCGTGTCCTCACACTGGTGGCCCGCGGCGCGGCGCGGGAGGTGGCCCGCGACCGGGTCTACGCGTGCGTGCCCGAGGTCCACTTCGAGGGCATGCACTACCGCACCGACATCGGCCGCGACTGACCAGGCCACAATGAAGGCGAGAGATGCGAGAGATGCGAGAGATGAAGGGGGCGAGATGAGCGGGGAGCTGATGGTGGGCATCGTGGTCGGCAGCGAGTCCGACCTCGCCGTCATGAACAAGTGCGGCGAGGTGCTCGACACCTACGGCATCGGCTGGGAGATCGGGGTGATGTCAGCGCACCGCGCCGGCGACGTGGTGCGCAGCTACGCCATGCAGGCAACCAAGCGCGGCCTGCGCGTGCTCGTCGCCGGCGCCGGAGCGGCCGCGCACCTGCCCGGCGTGCTCGCCTCGCTGACCCCGCTGCCGGTCATCGGCGTGCCGCTGGCGGGCAGCCCACTGAGCGGCTTCGACGCGCTGCTCAGCATCGTGCAGATGCCCCCGGGCATCCCGGTCGCAACGGTTGCCGTCGGCGAGATGGGAGCCAGCAACGCCGGTCACCTCGCCGCACAGATCATTGCGCTCTTCGACGACAAGGTCGCCACCGCCGTCGCCAAACACCGCGTGCGCATGAGCGAGACTGCGCACCCGCCGGAGGGATTCATCCCCTGAACGCCGGGGCCGCCGGCGCAGACGGGGGCGCGCGATGAGCGAACGCCGGCGCATCACGTCGGGCTCGCCATACGAGGCAAAGATCGGCTTCAGCCGCGCCATCGCCGTCGACAGCCGCGTCGTGGTCTCCGGCACCGCACCGGTGTGGCCGGACGGCGGCTGCGACCCGGATGCCCACGTCCAGGCGCGACGCTGCCTGGAGATCATCGAGCAGGCGCTCGTCGACGCGGGCGTGACCCTGTCAGACGTGGTGCGCACCCGGATGTACATCGTTGACGCCGTCGACGCCGACGCTGTCGGCCGTGCCCACGGCGAGGTCTTCGGCGACACCCGTCCCGCGGCCACGATGGTGGTCGTCAAGGGTCTGCTCGACCCGCGCTGGAAGGTGGAGATCGAAGCCGAAGCGCAGGCCTGAGCCACATGCACCGGCCTCGGCGCTCTAGACGTCAGTGATCGGCGGCGCTTCCGAAGTCCAGAGGGAGTTCACCACCTCGGCGAGCCCCACCAGGTTGAAGGGTTTGGTGATCAGATGGTTGGCCCCCGCCTGTCGCGCCCGTTCGACGTCCTCGCTGCCTGACAGAGCGCTGAACAGCAACACGGGGATATCGGCAGTCTTTGGATCGGTGCGGAGTCGCGTGCATGCCGTGATTCCGTCCATGCCGGGCATCATGATGTCCATGATGATGAGGTCCGGCCGCTGTTGCTGTGCTTCTCGGAGACCAGCCTCGCCGTCGGGCGCGGAAATGATCTCGTAGCCCTCCATGGCCAGGTACATGCTGACCACGCGGAGCAGGCGCTGGTCATCGTCGACCATGAGTATCTTCTTGGTCACGAGAGCCGCACGATGACGATCCTGGTGCCGCGACGTGCTGAAGACGATCTTCCGCGGGTTGTACGCATATTCCCATGGTCACACGGCACGAGGTTCGGAAACGAACGTTCAGGCGACGGAGCAACGACGCTGAAAGTTCCAGGCGGCGCCGAAGGCATTAGCGTTGGCGCCGCCGAACTCGGTCGTGGCGGTCATCGGAGCCATCAGTCCGCCGCGCCGACCCGCTCGGCGAACCGATTCAGGTACAGCGGCCAGCCCGCGTTGCCACCGATACCTTCGCGGACGCCTTCCCAACCCTCGCCGTGGCGGTCGAGGTTGCGGTGCTCGAGCTCCACAAGCGTCCGTCCGGGGGTCTCGGCGATGAAGCGCACCTCCCACTCGCTCGTCCTCTCCTGATCTGTTTCGATCTGCCAGTGCGGGCTGATGTCCCAGCTGAGCAGAACGCGGTGGGGTGGTTCGTACGCGAGCACTCGCGCCCAGCGACATTCGCTCCCGTCGACGCCACGGTCGTAGAGGTAACCGCCCGGGCGCGGCTCGAACACCGTTTCAGCGATCTCGACCTGGAGCAGGTTGTGCTCCGGCGGCTTGAACTTGCCGAAGTCCTCGGTGAACACGCGAAACGCGCGCTCGATCGGTGCCTCGACGACGATCGACGTCCTGATGGTCGTGGTCGCTGCCTGCGTGCTCATCAGACCTCCTTGATTGGGTGCTCGACGACATCCTTGTGGGCCGCGAGCGTCTTGCTCCAGAAACGGTCGAGTTCGGCGCGAAGCGCTGCCAGGCCGTCTAGGTCGACTTGGTAGATGCGCTGCCTGCCGGCCTGCCTGTCGACGACGAGGTGCGCCTTCTTGAGCACCTTGAGGTGCTGTGAGACCGCGGGGCGGCTGACGGGGAACTCGCGGGCAAGCTCGCCCACCGCCCGTGGACCTTCGACGAGACACTCGAAGATCGCGCGACGGGTCGGATCAACGAGCGCCACCCAGCCGGTCGTCGCGTAAGTGATCACTAACCAGTAAGCGTAGCCTTCCACGCTGGCGGTGTCCAGTCGGCCAGCCCGGGAGTCGGGTCGCGAACCAGGTTATCCGCTTGACGTCGCCGCCCAGTCCACCACAGGCAGCCCCAGAGCGGCCCCGGCCTGGAAGCCACCGGTGACGTCACTTGCATGGCGGAGTCCGAGCCGTTGCAGGGCGGCGGCGGCGAGGCTCGACGAGTAGCCTTCGTTGCAGATCACCATCACGACTTGGTCCCGATGTTTGATCTCGGGGATGTGGTGAGGACAAGTGTGATCGAGACGCCGCTCGAGGACGTTGCGATCAACGACCAGTGCGCCAGGGATCGAACCATCTCGCTGCCGCTGTTCGAGCGGCCGTGTGTCGATCAGCAGCGCACCGCCGAGCATGGCTTCCGCGGCCTCGTGCGGCGTGAGGCGCTCCAGTCTGCCGCGCGCCTCGGTGAGGACTTCGTCGATCGAGCTCACGGCGTCGTGATCAACGTGACGCACGAGCCGCCACCCAGGTGAACGACTGTCTGATCCCGGTCGGCGTGATGTGCTGTTCACCCCGGACCTCAACGATCTCGAATGCATCGTCGAGGAGCAGGCCAAGATCGTCAGCACCGTATCTCGCCACCGGCAAGCCGGAGCAGCGTTCCGGTCCGTCCGGCGAGAAGGTCGCGATGATGGCGTAGCCACCCGGCCGCACGGCCGATCTCAGGACGTTGAGGTAGCGTTGCTGGTCGGCGGCCTCGACGAGGAAGTGGAAGACCGCTCGGTCATGCCACAGGTCATAGCGGCGGACGGGCTGCCAGGACACTATGTCCGCATGCAGCAACTCGACCTTCTCGGCGTCGCCCAGCCGACCGCGACTGATCGCGAGGGCAGCCGCCGAAATGTCGAGGACGGAGATGTCGACGAAACCGCGGGTCAGCAGGTGATCGACGAGCGTTGAGGCTCCGCCCCCGACGTCGATCACCGCCGCGTCACTCTGCACCCCCACGGCATCGATCAGCTCGAGAGAAACCGTCGGTTCCAGCTGATGCCAGCTCAGCTCGGTTGGCGCGGCACGGCGGTAGGTAGCGTCCCAGTGGTCGCGCCGGCTCGTGGGTTTGGCCGCTGCTTGATTCGCCACGACGTTAGTGTCGCACCCTCTGAAGCCGTGACTTGCCTTCCCGTCGGGCTGCTCAAGCGCAGGGAATCGGCAACCAGAAGTTGCACCAGCTGATCGAACTCCTAGGTCTGGTGGAGGTCCACCTGGCCCACCCTGCGGTCGTTGTCTCCCCTGAAACCCCTGCATGAAGATCTCGACGGCGGGGCAAAGCCACCGGGACCCGCCCAGCTCGCCCAGGAGGCCGTCGCGTGCACCACTCCTATAGTCGCTCGTGCCCGATGTCACACCCCGTAACCGCCCAGCCAGAGCGAACGTTGCCCCACCAGATGCGCCCGGAGTCTGTCCGGTGAGCCTTCCCCGGGCGTACGAGGATCAACTTGTCGAGCGTGCCAAACGGGACGCCGACGCATTTGGGGAGCTGTACGACCACTACTTCGGGCAGATCTACCGGTTCGTGTACAGCCGGTTGCGCGACCAGGATGCGGCCGAGGACGTCACCTCAGAAGTCTTCTTCAAGGCCCTGCGCGCGATTGGACGGTACAAGCCGAGCGGTCACCCCTTCAGTGCGTGGCTCTACCAGATCAGCGTGAACGCAATTGCCGACCACTACCGAGCCCGCAAGCCCACCTCGAACCTCGAGGACGCCATCGGGGTGGCCGACCCTCAGCAGCCGCTCGATGAGCGCGTCGCCGACCAGGACGACGCCACCCGCGTCTGGGCCGCCATCAACAGCCTCCCCGAACAGCAGCGCACCGCGATCAGCCTCAAGCTCGGCGAGGACCTCAAGCTCGCCGACAT
>CATPAP010000042.1 GCA_955651875.1 Candidatus Dormiibacterota bacterium | reverse complement strand
GGTGTGCCGGGCGGCGCACTCCCCCGGCACACCGACATCACCAACCCCGACGCCGGAGCCTCTGAGGGCAAGGTCGTCCGCGTCCACATCCCGCTCATCTCCAACGAGCGCTGCGTGATCCAGTCCTGGGGCGTCGACGGCAACACCAGCAGCATGGTGATGCGGCCACGCACCGCCGGATATCTGGACGTACGAAAGCCTCACACCGCGGTCAATACAGGCGACACACCAAGCGTTCACCTGGTGGTGGACTGCTACGCAAATGCCACCACCGTCGAGATGCTCCGCAACGCGACGCCCGCGCCGCTCGATCGGTCGGCCGAACAGCCCTGAACACCGAGCCACGCTTATCCTACTGCCGGCCGCGCTGGAACACCGACTACAGTGTGACCGGGCTCGCTTGGCACGTGGACCGCACCGCCGCCTGCCGCCAACAAACCCGCCGAGGGCGCCGAGACCGCCGTAGGCGGGAACGCGAAATTCGCCGCCGCCGTGAGCACCGTGGCCAGGTGAAAGCAGGTCCGCCTGCCGTCCGGCCGAGAGCCCCGCACCTCGCCACGAGCGGGAAGCAGACACGGAGCCCCACACGGTTGTTCGTCGCGGAGCTGCATAGGTAAACGCACGCGGCTACTCGCTCCGCCGGAAGCTCGGTCCCGCTTGTCCTTGGTGCGAAAACGAGCGTTGGCCGGCCAGGACCCTCACTTCTCGTTTCACGAACTGCCGGTCATGAGACCGTCCTGAAAGTGCGACGCGACCCTGCCGCTTGAAGGCTCCGGCAGTCGGAAGCGGAAGCCGACCGTTCGCGGCTGCCTGGGCGACAAAGCGGCAGCGATGGTCAAGCTCGCCACCAGCTGAGACAGTTCGTCCGCAGCTGGCGTTGCGGCGGTCTGCGTGGTGCCATCGGCACACTCTCATCCCTGACCCGCCACCCTGCGCTCGTTCGTTTGCGACACGCTCCGATGGACCGTGTCGCAGATCGTCACTAGAGGCTGGAGGAAGCGCCCGGGTCCGGGCGGAGGTCGTCGGTGGTTCGTTGACTGCTGATTAAGTTGCTGACGATCCTCTTGACGAACTGCTCGTCGATCGGTTCGCGCGAGAACCACCGGCGGTAGAAGAGGGGGCCCATCAGCCCCGCGATCATGGTCGAGCGGTCGGCTGTCGCCGCGATCTCGCCCCTGCCGGCCGCTCGGTCGATGACCTCCCTGAGCGGCGCGGCATGTCCGAGCTGGATCCTCCGGTGGATATCGGCGAACTCCGGATCGCGCTCGGCAAAGTCGACGATCGAGGGCAGCACCGACGACCACCGGGCCGTGCCCAGCAGGTAGCCGATGTTCGTCAGGATGGCGGTGACGTCACCTTCGAGAGATCCGGTGTCGGGGACCTCCTGCTCGTCGCTGATCCGGGAGCAGGCATCGATCACGAGCGCCTCACGGGAGGGCCAGTGACGATAGATCGTGGTCTTCGCGACCCCGGACCGGCGGGCGACCTCATCGACGGTGAAGCCACCCACCCCGCTCTCGCCGAGCAGCTCGAAGGTCGCGGTCAGCACGCGGTCTCGCGATCGCCGGACACGGCCGTCGACCTCGTCGGCGCCGCTCCCCTTCGATGGTGCTGCAGCCCGCTGCGCGGGCTGAGCTCTGCCAGAAGTTCTTTTCGCCATCGGGTGATCCTGCCGCGTTCTTCGCTACGCTACTGTAGCGTAGCATTTTGATACGGAATCATAGCCCCGACCGAAAGGATGATGCCATGGATCTCGCCTCGATTCGCATGATCACCGACGACCTGGAGCGCGTCGTCCAGTTCTACGAACAGGTCACTGGTGTCGCAGCGGTGCGCTACACACCCGTCTTCGCCGAGCTGATCATGCCGTCCTGCACCCTGGCCATCGGCCACACGCAGACGACACAGCTGTTCGGAACCGACTCCGCCCGCCCCGCCGACAACCACACCGTCATCATCGAGTTCCGCGTCGAAGACGTAGACAGCGAATACAAGCGGCTCAAGCCGCTGGTCAACGACTGGGTACAGGAGCCCACCACAATGCCCTGGGGCAACCGCTCCATCCTGTTCCGCGACCCCGACGGCAACCTCGTCAACCTCTTCACGCCGGGCACCGAAGAAGCCATCAAGAAGTTCAGCAGCTGACCGAGAACGTGACGCTCTCCCGCCTCGCCCGGCCACCGCGGCTCCGTGGCCGCGCCGGCGAAGCGGGACCGCTCGTCCTCCTCCACCTGCATCAGACCGCGCACCCACTTCGCCTCACTTCCGCCGTCACGAACCAACAGGCACGTGAAGGGCCGGCGCCAACCCGTCGACCAGCTTCTGCTCCGAGCCGGCGAGGGCTATAGCGGCAGCGGCGAACGCGTGGCTGCAGGGGCGACAAAGGGGCAGCCGGGGAGGACTGTGCAATGGCGGTCCCGGGCGCGTGGATTCACGCGATAGGAGAAGCGCAGCCGATCGACGTGGACGCTTGCACGGTCGGCAACGACAGCCTCGTCAGCTAGCACCAGATCCCCGGTCGCCGGCGCTTGCTCGACGCCCGCCGGTAGCTAACGCGCGAGCCCCGGTGCTCGCGCCGCGGAGTTGTCGCGGCTCGGTACCGAGAGGCGCGCTTGCCGCGCTGAGCAGGGAGGCCGTCGCGGATCCGAGAAGGCCCGTCTGGACGCAAAGGCAGGCGTCTCGCAAGAGGCGTCGGCCGGCTCGTCTTGGTTCAGATCGGCTCGACGCCCACTATGGCGGTGGTCACGGTGCTCAAATCGCAGTTAGGCGGGCATGCCGGTTTGCGTCCAGCGTTCGAACGCCTGGACCCACTCGGCCGGCCAAGCGCCGTCACACGGCATGGTTCCAGCTTTGACTTGTTCCATGATGGCCTGTGCGTTCGTGCGGACGTCTTCGTAGGACCAGAGATCGAACGCGAACTTCATCGAGTTGCGATCGCGCTCGCGGAAGAGCGGCTTGATGTGCTGGTCGAAGCTGACGGTTTGGTCGG
>CATPAP010000041.1 GCA_955651875.1 Candidatus Dormiibacterota bacterium | reverse complement strand
GCGTCTGGTTCAGGTCAGCCGCCGCGGGCTGCAGCGGATGGGCCAGTGGCAGGAAAGCGATCCAGTTGGCGATCAGGATGTACAAGCCGATTGTGGCTGCGATGGGGATGATGAAATCGGACCCCTCGCCCACCGAACCGCGGACCAGGTCCTTGACGTAGCCGAGGAAAAACTCGAGCAGCATCTGGAGCTTGCCGGGGCGGCCGGAGCGCAGCCGCCGCGCAACCAAAAAACCGATGGCCAGCGTGACCGCGATGGCGACGGCGCTGCTGATCAGCGTGTCCTGGTTGACATCGCAATAGGTGATGGTGATGGGGTTTTGGAGCAGCGGCTTGGCGCCGCAGATGACCGTCGTCGACTGGGTGACCGTTGGACCGCTGTCGGCGAGCAGGGCGCCGATCACCGGCGGACCGCCTCCACCACGGCGCTCAGCGCGAGGATGAGTTGTGCGGCGGCGATGCCCGCGACAACCGGCCACGCCCGGCTGAATCCGAAAGCCAGACCGGCGACGAGAGCGACCAGGGTCAGAATGATGATGCGGAGCATGCTGGTCGCCAGGAAGGGCACGCCGACGAGGAGAAGCCGGTCGGCGGCATAGCCGTTGCCGGCTCCGGCGGCAAGGCCGACCGCGAGCCCCAGGCCGAAAGCCGCGTGGCCGAGGATGGTGGCGACGAGTGCGCAGCCGACGGCGGCCACCGCGCACGCAACCGCGGCCGACCGGACGACGTGCGCGGGCCGCGCGGATACACCCTTCGTGATCACCAATATCGCCTCAGCCTCAGGTACACGATCCAGCCGGCCGCAACGATACCAAGGACGAGCCCTGCCAGGATCCCGGCCGTCGGAGCCCCCGCGACTGCACCCAATTGCCAGCCCAACAGAAGTGGAATCGTCACCGCGACCGCCAGGACCAAACCCAAGCCGAGCATCTCCGCGTAGCCGACGCCGGAAACCGGCGGACGCGGGTCGTGCGTCGGCGTCGACACCCGGGTCAGTCAGCCTCGCCGCCGCGACGTACCCGCGCGGGCATGTTGCGGCGTCCGCGCACCACGAGGAACCCCTCGGAGTCGAACTCCGGACGGCGCCGGCGAGTGCGCCACAACAGCGCGATCAGCGCGACCACCAGCAGCGCGAGGGCCACATCGAGGATGCGTTTGTGCCCGAAGATGAACAGGGCGACGCAACCGAGGATGGCCGTCATCAGATAGAAGGTGAGCGCGGTCTCCATGGGGCTCATCCCGGTCGCGAGCATGCGGTGGTGCAGGTGACCGGCGTCGGGTTCGGCGGCACTCCGTCCGGCCCGGCGGCGGCGCACGATCGCAAAGGCGGTATCGCCGATCGGCAGACCGAGCGCGATGAGCGGGACGAACAGCGCCATCGCCACGGCGATCTTGGCGACCCCGAGGACGCTGATGACCGCCAGCGCGACGCCCAGGAAATGACTGCCCGTGTCGCCCATGAAGACGCGCGCCGGCGGGAGGTTGAACACCAGGAAACCACCGCAGCAGCCCATCAGCGCGCCGCTCATGATGATGACCCCGTTCTGCACGTCGCCCGGCCCCTGCACGCGGTTGACGGCCGCGAGCATCAGCACCGTTGCAACGATCGCGACCACCCCGGCGGCCACGCCGTCGGAGCCGTCGAGCAGGTTGATCGACACCTCCATTCCGAGCACGAAGACGACGGTGATCGGGGCCGCCAGGAGGCCGAGCTCCAAGGGTGTCGGTCCGTGGGAGCCGGGGAGGGTGACGTAGTTGATGGTGATCCCGAGCACGACTGCGAGTACACCGGCGGCGACCTCGATGGCGAGCTTGGCGTTCCAGGGGAGGTCGAGGATGTCGTCGACGAGCATCGCAACCGTGATCGCCGCGGTCACCGCGACCACCTGCCAGCGGTCGGCGACCGAGCCGCCGAACACGATGAGGGCCACCGTGAAACCGCCGAAGATGGCGAGGCCGCCGAGCCGCGGCGTGGGCTCGCTGTGGAGGTGGCGGTCGGCGTCCGGCTGGGCGACGGCGCCGGCGCGCCGGGCGGCGAACATGGTCGCGGGGATGAGGACGATGGTGACGATGCTGGCCAGCAGGAACGGGGGCAGCGCGGGGAGCCAGCCGGCGGATGCGATCACGGGCGATACGGCAGCGGGAATCGCCTGCAGAGGGCCAGGCTGCGCTCGCGCACCTGCGCGTGCACGGCCACGTCGTCGAAGCTGCCGAGCATGATCGCGATCAGGTCGGCGATGTCGTCCATCTCCGCCTCGCCCATACCGCGCGAGGTCACCGACGGGCTGCCGAGCCGGATGCCGTTGGGGTTGTACGGCGTGCCACCGTGGCCGGGGAACGCGTTGGCGTTGACCGTGACGCCCACCGCGTCGAAGGCGTTCTGGACGGCGCGCCCGCGCAGACCATAGGGGCGGAGGTCGACGACCATGAGGTGGTTGTCGGTGCCGCCTGTGGTCAGCTCGACGCCGCGCGCGGTGAGCCCGCGCGCCAACGCCGCCGCGTTGGTGACAACCTGCGCGGCGTAGGTGCGGAACTCCGGCGTCATGCACTGCTCGAACATCACCGCCTTGGCGGCGATGGCGTGGAGTTGTGGACCGCCCTGGGTCCCGGGGCACACCGACTTGTCCACTGCGTCGGCGTGCTCGGCGCGGCACATGATCACGCCACCCCACGGTCCGCGCATCGTCTTGTGGGTGGTGAAGGTCACGAAGTCGGCGTGCGGCACCGGGGAGGGATGCACGCCCCCCGCGACCAGCCCCGCGAAGTGCGCCATGTCGACCATGAGCAGCGCGCCCACGTCACGGGCGATGTCCTCGAACGCCGCGAAGTCGAGGCGGCGCGGATACGAGCTGTACCCGGCCACAATCATCGCCGGCGCGGTCTCGTGGGCGCGGGCGCGGACCTCGTCGTAGTCGATACGACCACTGGCGTCGCTCACCGTATACGCCTCGAAGTTGTAGAGGCGCCCGCTGAAGTTGACCGCCGATCCGTGCGTGAGGTGGCCACCCTGGTCGAGAGCCATGCCGAGTACCGTGTCGCCGAGTTTGAGCACGCTCGCGTACGCCGCCATGTTGGCCTGCGAGCCCGAGTGCGGCTGCACGTTGGCGTGGTCGGCGCCGAAAAGCTGCTTGCAGCGGTCGCGAGCCAGGTTTTCGACCTTGTCGACCACCTGGCAGCCGCCGTAATAACGCTTGCCCGGGACACCCTCGGCGTACTTGTTGTTGAGCCACGAGCCCAGCGCCTCGAGCACCGCGACGGACGCGAGGTTCTCAGACGGGATGAGCTCGAGCGTGTCCTCCTGGCGGGTCAACTCCTCGTCCATGAGCGCGGCCACCACCGGGTCCGTGGCGCGGAGGCTCGGCTTGGCTGTAAATCCGCTGTCGACGCTGCTGCCGGCCCGCTGCTGCACTGCCATCCTGTGGTTCGACCTCCTGGCGCAGAAACGCGCGGGCCCGGCCGTCAGCCCTGCATGAAAATCTCGAGCCTGCGGCTGTCGATTGGCCCGTCGCGCAGGACATGCGGTGGCGTCACGCTGCAGTCGATGATAGTGGAGGCCACCCCGCCGGGGTGACCGCCCTCGATCACCACGGCGATCTCATCACCGAACTCTGCGTGCACCGCGGCGGAGCTCGTCGCCGCCGGCCCGCCATGGCGGTTGGCGCTGGTGCTGGCCAGCGGCCCGCTCTGACGAAGCAGCTCGAGCAGCCCGCGGTGAGCAGGGACGCGAACGGACAGCGTGGCCCCGTGCCGGGGGACGGCAAGCCGGCGCTGGGCGATGCCCATAACCAGCGATAGAGGGCCGGGCCAGAACTCGCCGCCGAGCCGCTCGGCGACCGGCGTCCAGCGCACCAGGCCGTCAAGGTCGGCGGGCGCGGCAGCGAGCAGGGTGAGCTCGAGGCCGCGGGGCCGGCGCTTGAGGGCGTAGACCCGGTCGATGGCGGCGGTGTTCGCGGGGTCGCAGAGGAGCCCGTACACCGTGTCGGTGGCAGCCGCGATCACCTCGCCGGCACGCAGCGCCTCGAGCGCGGCCATGATCGGGTCCGGCGGGGCGCTCGACATCCTGCCCGTCAGCCCGTGGGCGGTTCGAAGGAGACGACGCGCGGACGACCGCTGAGGTCCTCGTGCACGGCGGCGACCCCCCCGCCGAGCGCCTCGCGTCCGAGCGACTCCACTGCCTCGGCGGCACGGATGTCGATCTCCACCGCGGCCCATCCGCCGGGCGCGAGGACGGTGGCCACCGAGGGCAGAAGGGCGCGGTAGGCGTCGAGCCCGTCGGCGCCGCCGTCGAGCGCGGCGACGGGCTCGTGCTCGCGGACGTCGCGGGCGAGGGCGGCGAGCTCGGCCGTCGGGATGTAGGGAGGGTTGGCGACAACAATGTCGAACGACCGGCCGGCCAGCGGTGCGCACCAGGAGCCGTGGTGCAGCTCGACCCGCTCGGCGACATCATGGCGGCGGGCGTTGGCAGCGGCGACGGCGAGCGCGGGCTCGCTCACGTCGGTCGCCGCCACACGGGCTGCGGGCAGCTCGACGCCAAGTGTGACCGCGATGCACCCGCTCCC
Organism: Candidatus Dormiibacterota bacterium; assembly: GCA_955651875.1. GTDB lineage: Bacteria > Chloroflexota > Dormibacteria > Aeolococcales > Aeolococcaceae > Aeolococcus. Next base: position 399 of record CATPAP010000041.1, on the reverse strand, counting down.
GGTGCCGATGTCCGCGATCCGCAGCTCGGAACCGGCGGCGGCGATCGCCCGGGCGCGCTGCACGGCCAGCCCGACCAGTGTCTCGGTCTCCGGCCGGGGGATCAGCACGTCAGGGGTCACCGAGAACGCTCGCGCGTAGAACTCGCGCTCACCGGTGATGTGCGCGACGGGCTCGCCGTCACCGCGGCGGCGCACAAGGTCGCGAATGGCCCCGAGCTGTGCCTCCTCGAGCGGCCGGTCGAACTGCAGGTACAGGTCGAGGCGGCGGATGTGCAGCGCCATCGCCGCGAGCAGCTCGGCGTCCAGCCGCGGCGACGCGCTGCCGTGGGTCTCGAGGTAGCCGGCGCTGAGCCGCACCACCTCCATGAGGGTTCGCACCGTGCTCAGCGGCGGCTACCT
>CATPAP010000040.1 GCA_955651875.1 Candidatus Dormiibacterota bacterium | reverse complement strand
CGCACGCAGATCCGCGGCGCGGCGGAGCTCCGCAACAAGGAGTCCGACCGCATCGGAGCGGTCGTCACCGGCTTGCGCGCGCTCGGGGTGGTTGCTGAGGAGCTCGAGGACGGCCTAGTCGTCGAGGGTCCTGCGCGTCTCCGCCCCGCCCGGCTGGACGCGGTGGGAGATCATCGAGTCGCGATGGCGTGGGCGATCGCGGCCTCGCTCGTCGATGCAGCGCGGCACCAGTTCGGGTGCGATGGTGATGCCGTGCAGCGCTCCGCCGCTCACCGTGACGGTGCCCTGAGGCTCGACGTCGGCTGCCATCGGCCCCTTCTCGACCGCGACGTCCGCCCCCATCGCGGCGAGCACGTCGAGGATGCCGATGCGGCCCGGATTGAGGCCGACCCCATGACAGCGCACGCGCCAGTGCGGTCGTGACGCAACCAGTGCGAGGAAGAACGCGGCCGAGCTGATGTCGCCGGGCACGCGCATGCCGAAGGGCGCGAGCGCAGTGGGACGCAGGGTCACGGCGGCGCCGTCCGACACCAGGTCGGCGCCGCAGGCGCGCAGGAGCCGCTCGGTGTGGTCGCGCGTCGGCACCGGCTCGTGCACGACGGTCACCCCCTGCGCGTTCAGCCCGGCGAGCAGGACCGCCGACTTCACCTGCGCGCTCGCCGCTTCGAGCTCGTGCTCGACGCCAAGAGGTGTCGCGGTGCCGCGCAGGGCGAGTGGAGCGTGACCGGCCGTGGTGCTCACCTCGGCGCCCATGGCCCGAAGCGGCGCGGCGACGCGCTCCATCGGGCGGCGGCGCAGGGAAGCATCGCCGTCGAGGGTCGCAGAGAGGTCGTGGGCGGCCAGCACGCCTGCCAGCAGGCGCATCGTGGTGCCCGAGTTGGCGCAGTCGAGCGGGCCGTCGGGGCTGTGCAGGCTCACGCCCGGGCCGGCGCCGTCCAGGGAGACGCGGCCGTCTCCGAACGGACGCACCGCGCCGCCGCACCGTTGCAGGACGATTGCCGTGGTGGCGACGTCGCCGGCCGGCGAAAGGTTGCCGATGTAGCTGCGCCCGCGGATCAGCGCGCCGAGGATGAGCGCGCGGTGGCTGATCGACTTGTCACCGGGGACGGTGACCTCGCCGTTGACGGCGAGCGCGCCGCCGATCCGCCGCTCGCTCACCGCCAGGCCGGGCCCGTCACGACGGGTGCAGCATGCCGCCGAGGAACGCACCCGCCGCGGCCGCGGCGTCGTCCTGGCGGGCGAACATGGCATCGAGCAGCGCTGAGCCGACCACGGCCGCCTCGCAGCGCCCGCGCAGCGCGAGTAGGTGTTCATGACGGGCGAGGCCAAAACCGACGGCCCTCGGCAGGTCGGTCTCGGCACGGACGCGGTCGAGGAGCTCGAAGGCCTCGGCCGCGATGGCCGCGCGAGCCCCGGTGGTGCCCGTAAGGCTGACACAGTAGATGAAGCCGGTGGCGTCGCGGCATGCACTCGCGATGCGCTCGCGCGTGGTGGTCGGCGCCACCAGCGGCACCAGCGCCACGCCGGCGGATCGCGCGGCCGCGCGGGTCTCGGCGGCCTCGTCGGCGGGCATGTCGGGAACGATCAGCCCGTCGACGCCGGCCGCGGCGGCGTCGGCGCAGAAATCGGCGAGGCCGTGGCTCAGCACTGGGTTCAGGTAGGTCATGAACGCGAGCGGCATGGTGACCCCGGCGGAGCGCGCGGCCGCTGCCTGGTCGATGGCCAGCGCCGTGGTCATGCCGTTGGCCAACGCCTGCCAGCCGGCGCGCTGGATGGTGGGGCCGTCGGCGAGCGGATCGCTGAAGGGGATGCCGATCTCGGCGGCGGCGCAGCCCGCATCCTGCGCGGCGCGCAGCACGGCGACGGTGTCGTCGCGATGCGGAAAACCGGCGGTGACGTATGGCACCAGCGCAGGCAGCGCGTCGTCGCGCACGGCGCAGAGCGCGGCCGTCAGCCGCTCACCGGGCGGCATCGTCGCGGTCCCCGTCGTGCTCGCGGACGGTGGCGATGTCCTTGTCCCCGCGCCCAGAGAGGCACACCACCACGAACGCGCCTGCGGGCAATGACGCGGCGTGCTGCTCGCCGGCATGCACTGCGTGGCTCGACTCAAGGGCAGGGATGATGCCCTCGAGGCGGCACAGGCGGTGGAAGGCGGCGATCGCCTGCTCGTCCTCCGCGCTGAGGTAGCGCACCCTGCCGCTGTCACGCAGCGCGCTGTGCTCCGGCCCCACGCCGGGATAGTCGAGACCCGCGCTGATCGAATGCGCGGTGAGCACCTGGCCGTGTTCGTCCTGCATGAGGTAGCTGTACGAGCCATGGAGCACGCCGGGCCGGCCACGGCTGAGCGGCGCGGCGTGCTCGCCGCCGTCGAGCCCCCGCCCCGCGGCCTCGACGCCGATCAACTCGACCTCGTCGTCGTCGAGGAAAGCCGCGAAGATACCGATGGCGTTGCTGCCGCCACCCACGCACGCCACCACCGCGGCCGGCAGGCGGCCGAAACGCGCGATGCACTCGGCGCGTGTCTCGTCGCCGATGACGCGCTGAAGCGCCCGTACGAGGGCGGGATACGGGTGTGGCCCGACGCTGCTGCCGATGACGTAATGGGTGTCGCGCACGTTGGCCACCCAATCGCGGATGGCCTCGTTGGTCGCATCCTTAAGGGTGCCGGCGCCGCTGTCCACCGGGATCACCACCGTGCCGAGAAGGCGCATGCGGTACACGTTGAGCGATTGCCGGCGCATGTCCTCGCGGCCCATGTACACCGTGCAGCCGAGCCCGGCTCGAGCGCACGCCGTGGCAGTGGCGACGCCGTGCTGGCCGGCGCCGGTCTCCGCGATGATGCGGCGCTTGCCCATGCGCTGGGCGAGCAGAACCTGGCCGAGCGCGTTGTTGATTTTGTGGGCGCCGGTGTGGAGCAGGTCCTCGCGCTTCAGCCACAGCTGGGCTCCGCCGGCTGCGTCGCTGAGCCTCTGGGCATGGGTCAGCGGGGTGGGGCGGCCGGCGTAGTCGTGCAGCAGGCCGTCGAGCTGGTCCCGGAACGCTGCATCGGCCAGCGCCTCGTCCATCGCGGCCTCGAGTTGATCGAGCGCGGGAACCACCGTCTCCGGCACGTACGCGCCGCCGTAGCCGCCGAAGCGGCCGCGACCGCCGGTCATGTGCCGCCCGCGGCCGCGCGGGCCGCCTGCACGAATGCGACGACGCGACCGGGATCCTTCACACCCGGCCTCAGCTCCAGCCCGCTCGATGCATCGACGCCGTACGGGCACACCTCCTGAATGGCGTGTGCCACGTTGTCCGGCGACAGCCCTCCGGCGAGGATGAGGCGGCGATGCCGTGCGAGGGCTGCTGCGGTGGCCTCGTCGACGCGCTCGCCGGTGCCGCCGGGAAGCGCGTCGTCAGCCGCTGGTGCGGCGTCGAGCAGGATCGTGCAGTCCGGCCACCACCCGTTGGTGTAGGCGGAGCCTGCGTCGCGAACGTTGATGGCGCGGATGACAGGAACCGTCGCCGCGGCGGCGATGCGCTGTGGGACGTCGCCGTGGAGTTGCACTGCAGAGAGGCGGTACCGGCCGGCGGCCTCGTCGCATTGGCCCGCGGTGGCATCGACCATCACCCCGACGAGGTCCGCGCGGCCGCGAACGGCGTCGCTCACGGCGAGCGCGGCCTCATCGTCGGCATGGCGCACGCTGGCGGGGACCAGGACGAGGCCGAGCCAGTCGGCGCCGGCGTCGATGGCGACCTCGGCGACCTCCGCCGTCCGCACCCCGCAGACCTTGACGATCACCGGCTGTGCCGTCCCGCGGCCGCGGACTCCGCCGCCTCCACCATCTGCGCGAGCAGGGCTGCGGGCTGGTGCGCGCGCATCAGCGCCTCCCCCACCAGCACGGCGTCGGCACCCTCGCCGATGAGCCGGCTCACGTCCGCGGGCTCGCGCACTCCGGACTCGGCGACGGTGACCGTCCCGGCAGGGATGCGGGCGCGGAGACGCCCGAAGGTGCCCAGGTCAGTCGACAGCGTGGTCAGATCGCGGTTGTTGATCCCGATGCATTTCGCACCGGCGCCGAGGGCGCGGTCGACGTCCGCGTCGGTATGCACCTCCACCAGCGCACCGGCGCCGCAGCGGCGCGCTGCCTCCATCGCCTCCTCGAGGACGGCGTCGTCGAGAACGGCAACGATCAGCAGCACCCAGTCAGCCCCGGCCACGCGGGCCTCGGCGACCTGTACCGCGGACACCACGAAGTCCTTGCGCAGCACCGGCACCTCGACCGCGGCGCGGACCGCGACGAGGTCCTCGAGCGAGCCGCCGAAGTCCGGACCGTCGGTGAGCACGGAGATGGCGGCGGCGCCGCCGGCCTCGTAGGCGGTGGCCACGGCGACGAGATCGAGATCGTGGCGCAACTCGCCACCGCTTGGCGAGCGTCGCTTCAGCTCGGCGATCACGGTGCCACCGGCGAGAACGCGCTCGATGGCAGGAGCGTGCTCGAGGTTGGCCGCGTGCGCGAACATGGCCACACGTCCGCACTGCAACGACGCTGCCTCGAGACGTTTGCGCTCGACGATGGGCTCCAGCGCGCCGAGGTCGCTCACCGCGTCACCGCGAGCAGCCGCGGCACGCGCGCGTCGTCGAGCATGGTGGCCAGGAGGTCGCGCCCGCGGGGCGTGCCGATGGACTCGGGGTGGAACTGCACGCCCTCGACACGGTGGTCGCGGTGACGGATCGCCATCACCGTACCGTCCGCCGTCCACGCGGTCACCGCCAGGGAGTCCGGCAGCGTGGCCCGCTCGGCGACGAGGGAGTGGTAGCGCGTGGCGCGCAACGGGCTCGGCAGGCCGCGGAAGACACCCTCGCAGCGGTGCTCGATGTCGCTGCACTTGCCGTGCATGAGGACCTGCGCGTTGACGACGCGACCGCCGAAGGCCACCGCGATCGCCTGGTGGCCGAGACACACCCCGAGCAGCGGGATCG
>CATPAP010000039.1 GCA_955651875.1 Candidatus Dormiibacterota bacterium | reverse complement strand
GGCGAGCACCGTGTCGCGGATCTACTACGGCGCCGGCGGGGGCCGTCTTCATCTCCGTTTCGGTGACGGAATGCCTGGATTTGATCGTGCGGTTGTCGACGCTGGCCCGGCAGGACGGCTGTCGGTCGACCGCGCGGTCAGGAACCTGTCCGTGGCGCTCATTCCAGGAGCGGTGGACTTCACGGTCACCCTCGAGGAGTCGGACCGCGGCTCCGAGCGCGTGCCTGCCAGCGGGACGCTTCACGTCGACACGCCGACGGGCGGCCTCCAACGCCCGTTGCGAGTGCTCATCGTCGCCGCCGAGTGCGCACCATTGGTCGCGGCCGGCGAGCTCGCCGACCGGGTGGCCGCCACCGCCTCCGATGCATCCGCCCTTGGCCACGACGTCGTGGTCGTCATCCCCGCCCATCGCGGCGCCCATCCTGGCGCATCCCCTGGGTTGCGCATCGCGCACCTGACCTGCGTTGCGTGGGGTCGCGCACTGATGGCACGCGTGGTGCAGGGAGCGCTCCCACAGCGTGGTGTACCGGTGCTCAGCATCGACGCACCCGCCTACTTCGACAGGGACTCGCTGTACGGTGCGCTCGACGACGGCGAGCGCTACCTCGCTTTCTGCGCGCTGGGCAGCGCGCTTGTCGAGAGGACCGCGTTCTCACCGGACATCGTGCACGGCTTCGAGTGGCAGACGGCCGCGCTCATCGCTCGGCTGGCCGGAGCCGCGGCGCCCCCAGCCACGGTGCTCAGCGTTGGCGAGGGCTCCCCCGGCTACCGGGTCGAGGCGTCTGCGGCGGCGGGGATCGGCGTGACGCACGCGGGCGCGGGGCAGGTCGACCTCCTCGACCTCGGACGGCAGGCCGCGACGGTGGTGGAGGAGACGCCGCGCACAGGCACGATCGCCGCGCTCTACGAGATGGCCTTGGGCCGCGCGGCGTCGCCGCGCTGAAAGGGGCGGCACCTCGTCTCGTCGCGCGCGCCGCGCCCCTATGATGGCGGCGACAATGAACTCGTCGGCCGTGGGCTCGCACATGACGGCGGTGGTCATGGCCGGTGGAGAGGGCTCGCGCCTTCGCCCCCTCACCAGCCAGTACCCCAAACCGCTCGTTCCTGTGGTGGGCACACCGGTCGTCGAACACATCCTCCGCCTGCTGCGTGACCATGGGATCACCAGGGTGATCCTCACCCTCCAGTACCTCGGCGCCGAGATCCGCAACCGGCTCGGCGACGGCTCCGACCTCGACATGGAGATCGAGTACGTCATCGAGGACAGGCCGCTGGGGACGGCGGGGAGCGTTCGCAACGCCGCCCACCTGCTCGACGGCACCTTCCTGGTGATCAGCGGCGATGGGCTCACCGACATCGACCTCACATCGGTGATCGACGAGCACCGCCGCCGCGGCAGCCGCGCGAGCATCGTGCTCAAGAGTGTGCCCAACCCGCTCGAATACGGCGTGGTCGTGACCGATCCGGACGGGCGGGTGCGCCGCTTTCTAGAGAAGCCGTCGTGGGGAGAGGTGTTCAGTGACCATGCCAACACCGGCATCTATGTCATCGAGCCCTCTGTCCTCGAGCACATCAAGCCCGACACCTCAGTGGACTGGTCGCAGGACGTCTTCCCGCGCATGCTTCGCCGACACGAGCCCCTGTTCGGCATCGTCGCCGAGGGCTACTGGTGCGACATCGGGTCGCTCCAGTCGTACATGCAGGCGAACTGGGACGCGCTCGAAGGACGCGTGCGGTGCCACATCCCCGGCCGGCGCGAGGGCAACGTGTGGATCGGCGACGGGGTTGAGTTCGGCATCGGCGTTCAGCTCGAAGGGCCGGCATTCGTCGGTGACGAGGTGAAGCTCAAGGCGGGTGCGTACATCAATGGCCACGCGGTCATCGACAAGTACGCGATCATCGACAACAACGCCAAGGTGTCGCACACCGTGATCTGGCCGCACTCATACATCGGTGAGAACTGCCGCTTGCGCCAGAGCATCGTCTGCCGCAACGTCACCGTCAAGGACGGCAGTCTGCTCGAGGACAACACCGTGATCGGCGACGACTGCGTGATCGGTCGCGGCTCACGTATCCGTTCGGGCGTGAAGATCTGGCCGCACAAGGAGATCGAGCCCGGCTCCACGGTCAACGAGTCGATCATCTGGGCCGGTGAGTGGCGGCGGGGGCTGTTCTCCTCCTACGGCATGGGAGGACTCATCAACGTCGAGCTCACCCCTGAGTTCTGTGCGCGCCTGGGGACGGCCCTCGCGGCCACCCTGCCCCGGAACGCCGCCATCGCGGTGGCGCGCGACCACGCGCGCAGCTCGCGCATGATCAAACGGGCCTTGGTCTCCGGGCTGATCAGTGCCGGTGCCACCGTGCGCGACCTCCACGAGGTCCCTGTGCCGCTGACGCAGTTCGCCACCCGCGGCGGCCATTGCGACGCCGGGGTGCACGTGCTGGTGTCGCCGCTCGACCAGCGCAGCGCCGACATCCGCTTCTTAGACGGTGACGGTCTGCAGATCGACAAGCGCGCCGAGCGCAAGCTCGAGAACCTCTTCTACCGCGAGGACTTCCGCCGCGCCGCGTTCTATGAGATGGGCGACATCGAGTATGTCGACCCCCATGACGAGTACTGCGAACACCTCCTCAGCAGTGTCGATGCCCCGGCCATCCGCGCCGCCAACTTCCGGGTGCTCATCGACTACGACTACAGCCAGGCGTCGACCGTTCTGCCCGGGATCCTCAATGATCTCGGCGTCCGTGCGATCCCGCTCAACGCCGGCCTCAACGAGCAGCCCCACCATCGCACCGTCCCCGAGGAGACTGCGGTGATCAGCAGGACGGTGCACGCCGACGTCGGCTGCATGATCAGCTCCACCGGGGAGCGAATCACGCTGATCGACGACGAGGGCACCGTGCTGACACCGTACGAGGCGTTCGGCGTGCTGGTCAGCTGGTGGATGAAAACGCACCCTGGCATCGTGCTGGCGCCGGCGACGACTCCGCAATGGATCGCGGCGCTGGTCGAGGCAGCCGGCGGATCCTTCACCGCCACCCCCGGCGAGGCCTCCGCTGTGCTGCGCGCCTCGGCGGCGCCGAGCACCTGTCTTGCCGCCGACGGCGAGGGGGGATTCATCTGGCCGTACTTCTTCGGGGCGTACGACGCCATGTACACCCTGGTCAAGCTCCTCGAGATGCGCGCCGTCTTCCAGACACCGCTCAGCGAGATGCGCCGCAACCTGCCCGTGTCGACGTACATCACCGCCACCGAGTTCTGCCCCTGGGAGGCAAAAGGCAAGGTGATGCGTCGTCTGCTCGCTGACCACAACGGCCGCAACCTCGACCTCGTCGACGGGATCAAGGTGTTTGTCGACGGCGGCTTCGTGCTGGTGCGGCCCGATCCCGACGAGCCCGCGTACCACATCGTCGCCAGCGTCAACGACGAGCAGACCGCTAGGCGCCTGGTCAACGAGTACCTGGAGCGGGTGCGCATCGCCATGGGCGCCAACGGGCAGCCCACCGGCGCGGTGGTGGACACTGCTCAGAGCCCTTGAGGCGTCAGGCGGCGATGTCGACCTCGGTAGCACCGGGCAGTCGTCGCAGCCAGCGCGGGGCCCACCAGTTGGCCTGGCCGAGCAGCCGCATCAGGGCTGGCACGACCAGAGCGCGCACCAGGGTGGCGTCGACGAAGACGGCCACCGCCATGCCGATGCCGGTGGCCTTGATGGTCACCACGCGCCCCAGGCCGAACGCGACGAACACGCTGATCATGATCGCTGCCGCCCCGGTCACCAGCCTGCCGCTGCGCTCCAGCCCCTCGGCGACGGCGGAGCGATTGTCGTGGCTGCGCCGCCACGCCTCCTGCATGCGCGTCAGTAGGAAGACTTCATAGTCCATCGACAGACCGAAGACGACACAGAACAGCAGCACCGGCAGGGTGGGGTCGATCGGGTCGGCGGTGATGTTGAGCAGCCGTGCGAGGTGACCGTCCTGGAAGATCCAAACCATGGCGCCGAAGGCCGCACTCAGCGAGAGCAGGTTCATGAGCACCGCCTTGATGGGCAGGATCAGCGAGCGCAGCAGGAAGAAGAGCACGATGACGGTGGTCACCATGGCGAAGCCGACGGCCAGCGGTGTCTGCTTGATGATGTAGGCGACGAAGTCGATGTCGAACGCGGTGTCCCCGGTGACGAGGACGGTGGCGCCCCTGACGGCGGCCTCCGAGCGGATGGTGCGCACCAGGGCGTGCGCCGTGTCGCTGGCTGGGAGGGCTGGGGTGACCGCATCGAGGACGGCGATGCTGCGCCCGACCGTTCGGGTCACCTCGTCGCGCGCCGCCACCGGCAGGGAGGCGACCGAACCGGCGTAGAGCTGTTGGTACGCGGCCAGCGACAGGCGCGGATCGACATTGACATAGCTGTGCACGGTCGCGACCCCTGGTGTGCCCTGCAGCCGCCGGCTCAGCTCGTCGGCGATGGCCAGGTTCGCTGGCGCCAGCGGCGAGCTGCTGGCGTACTGGACGACGACCTCGATCACGTTGGCACCCTGGCTTGGGAAGGCCGACGCCAGTAGCTCGGCGCCACGCCGCGCCTCCGCGTCGGGAGGCAGCTGGGTGACGTCGGTGTTGGCGAGGTGGATGTGCAGGAAGGGCGAGCCGGCGGCGAGCAGCACGGCGATCGTCGGCACCAGGACGAGCACCGGCCGGCGCATGACCCCGACCGCCACTCGGTGCCACATCCCCTGCCCGAACGGACGCGGCCGGAGGATCGGCACCGAGAACCGGTTGATGCGCGGTCCGAGAATCGAGAGCAGGGCCGGCAGGAAGGTGAGCGCGAGCAGCACCGAGACGGCGACGACGATGGCTCCGCAGATCCCCATGGAGACCAGAAACGTGCCACGGTAGAAGAGCATCGCGGCCAGTCCGATGGCCACGGTGAGCCCGCTGAACGCGATGGCGCGCCCGGCTGTGCCCATGGCGAGCGTCACGGCCGCCGGCACGTCGTGGCCATTGGCCAGCTCCTCGCGGAAGCGGCTGACGATGAAGAGCGAGTAGTCGATGGCAATGCCCAGCCCGATGAGCGTCACGATGTTCAGCGCGTACGTGTAGATCTCGGTGAACTCCGAAACAAAAAAAAAAAAAACAACTCCACCGGTGACGGAGAGCAGCCCGATCGCCAGACAGACGAGCGCTCCGACGCCGGTACCGAAAACGATG
>CATPAP010000038.1 GCA_955651875.1 Candidatus Dormiibacterota bacterium | reverse complement strand
GGTGCCCACCGAATCAAAGCCACACGCGGCCGCCAGCCGCTCCGAGGCGACGTTGCCGGGAAGGGTGCTCAGCTGCATCACGTCGACGTCGCACGCGGCGAACGCCCAGTCGCAGAGCAGGCGCACCGCGCGGCGGCCCACTCCACGCCCGCGGGCGGTGGGTAGGAGCCAGTAGCCGACCTCTGCCGCCCCGGCGTCGTTGATCCACACCGTCACCATGCCGGCGGGCGACTCCTCGGGCAGGCACACCTGCATGCGGATGGCGCTGCGGCTGCCCGCCCATCCCGCGGTCACCAGCCCCGCGTCCAGCAGCGACATCCCCTGCGGCACCTGCGTCCAGCGCGTGATCTCGGCGTCGTTAGAGGCGGCCACCAGCAGCGCCGGGACGCGGGCGTCGACGCCAACCAGCGTCACCTCGTCGTCGCGCAGCGGCGGCGGCGCGCTGAGCGCGACGGTCATTCCCGCGCGGTGGAGTGGAAGTGATCCGAGATCTGCTGCCAGCTCGCCGAGTTCGCGCCACCCGGGAGTGGTGTGTTGCCGTCGAAGTAGTGGATCGCGCCCGTCTCGGTGTTGCGGTACTCACCGGCGCTGACGATGGTCCCGGCGGTGAAGCGGACGCCGCGCGACGACGGCGAGCCCGGCTCGGTGCGTGTCCCCGCGCTGCCGCGGCGCGTCTGCGGATGGTGGTGATCGGACACCTGCTGCCAGCTCGCCGAGTTGGCGCCGCCGGGAAGCGGGCTGTTGCCGTCGAAGAACCGCACCGCGCCGGTCTCCGTGTTGCGGTACTCGCCCGCGCTCACCATCGACCCCGCGGGAAAGCGCACGCCGGCCGACGAATGCCGGTCGGGCTCGCTGCGCACCGCCGGCCGGCCGCGCCCGGAGTTGGGATGGTGGTGGTCGGAGATCTGCTCCCACGCGGCGGAGTTCGCACCCCCGGGGATGGGCGAGCTGCCGTCGAAATATCGCGTCGCGCCCGTCTCCACGTTGCGGTACTCGCCGGGGCTGACGACCATCCCCGGCCGGAAGCGCACCCCGTGCTCAGGCATCTCGGTTCTCCATGCGCCTGATCGTACGGCAGCACACCCGTTCACGCGGGCCGCATGCGCCCGGATGCACCATGCGCGCATGGCGCAGGACGACGTGAGCAGCCGCGCGTACCGCGACGGCGGGGATCTGCGGCGCATGCAGGACCTCCTGGTGCGCGACTTCGCCAACACCGACTGGCGCGTCGGGGACCTCGCCTGGGCGATGCGCGACCGCAGCCACCTCGAGCTCTCCGTCTTCGTCCGGCTGTTCTTCGCCGGGGACGCGCTGATCGGGTGGGCCTGGGTGAGGGCTCGTGGCTTGATCGAGATCGAGCTCATCGCGGCTCGCGCAGAGGTGGCGGCGTACCAGGCCATGCTCGCCGAGGGCGAGGCGATCATCGACGCCGCGTCCCGAGCTGGCGACGCGGTCACGCAGCTGCGCGGCTGGGTGCCGGACGGCAACGGCGCCATGGCCGAGGCCTTCACCCGGCGAGGTTTCGTGGCCGGAGAGACGGCGCTGCAGATCAATGGGCGCAGCAGTCTCGATGAGCTGCCGGATCCCCGGCCGCTGCCGCCCGGCTGGACGTTCGGGGACGTCGACACCGACGAGCGCGTGGACAGCCGTGTCGAATGCCATCGCGCTGCCTTCGCGCCGTCCAGCCTCACCGCCGAGGGCTACCGCCGCGTGCGTGCCACCTGGCCCTACCGCGCCGAGCTCGACCGCGTCATCGTCGACGAGCACGGGGCAGTGGTCGCGGCGTGCACCAGCTGGCTCGACGAGGCCAACGGTGAGGGGCTGCTCGAACCGGTGGCGACCCGCCCTCACCAGCAGCGCCACGGCTACGGCCGGGCCGTCTGCATCGACGCGCTCCGCGCGCTGCGCGAAGCGGGTGCTCGCACCGCGCAGGTGGGCTGCCACGCCGGCGCGCCCGCATGCACAACCTACATCGCCATCGGCTTCGAACCGGCCGGCCGACTCACCGCCTACAGCAAGGAGCGAGCGAGCGCGCTGTGAGTGAGCGGGTGCCCGCTACGCCCGCGCGTAGGAATGCAGCCCCGCGATCCAGAGGTTGACCGCGTAGAGGTCGGCGAAGATGGCCACCAGCCCGACCACGGTGATCAGCGCGGCGCGGGTCTCGCGCCAGCCGTAGGTGACGCGCGCATGAAGGTAGATGGCGAACACCACCCACACGATGAAGCTGAACGTCTCCTTGGGATCCCATCCCCAGTAGCGACCCCAGGCGTGCTCTCCCCAGACGGCGCCCATCATCACCCCGAAGGTCCAGACGGGAAAGCCGATCATCACGAAGCGAAAGCTCCAGCCGTCGAGAGTGCGGGCCGAGGGCAGTTTGCGCAGCGCGCCGGCCAGCGATCCACCGGCTCCGCCACCGACGCCACCACCACCGCCGCTGGTCATCACCGCCGCTCCCCCACCGCCGGACACCCCGCCGACACGGCTCGCCCCGCCCGCGGTCGCCAGCGCGTACCCGTCCGCCCAGCGCCGCGCCAGGAAGAACATCGCGAAGAACGACGAGAACACCAGCAATCCCGAGGCGGTGGCCATCGAGGTGACGTGGATGGTCAGCCAGTAGCTGTGCAGAGCGGGAACCAGGTTCCCCGGTGGCACGTAGAGCATGTAGGCCACCGCCATGAGCGCGATCGCCAGGATCATCGCCGGCACCCCGAGGAGCCGCTGGCCGGCCCGCAACGAGATGACCAGGAAGGTGGTGACCACCACGAACGAGATCCCGGTGGAGTACTCGTAGATGTTGCCGAGCGGCCAGTGGCCGGCCTCGAAGGCGCGGGTCAGGATGGCGGCCACGTGGAATGGCCAGCCCAGGGCGACCAGCGCCAGCGCGGTGTCGGCGACACGCCGCCGCCGGAAGGAGATGTAGGCGAGAAACCCGACCAGCGCCGCCACGTAGAACGCGACGGCGACGCCGAACAGCGTCAGCGAGAGCGGGGTGTCGGTCATCGGGTGAGCACCTCCTCGCGGACGGTTGTCGGCGGCGATTCGAGCACCTGAGAGCCGCCCCGCCCGCCGGCCTGCAGGACGGTCCTGCGCCGGCGCCGGCGGCGCTCGAGGAATGGTCGCAGATACAGCTTGGTGAGCAGGCCCACCATGGTGAGGATGAAGGTGGTGTACACCAGCGGGACCCCGTTGTCCTTCTTGACGTGGAAGAGGGAGAACTGGGGCAGGTCGACAAAGGAGATGGTGAAGCCCGCGGTGCCGTTGTTGGCAGCGGGCAGCTGGAGCGTGGTGGTCTGGTGCAGGGGCAGCGCGAACGCGGCGGCGCTAGCGTAGTACGGGGTCATGGCGCCGGTGTCGAGGCTGAAGACGTCCTGTGACGAGCCGTTGTCGAGGCCGAGGTTGCCGACGAAGAGCTGCACTTCGAGCACAGGGTTGTTGGCGGCCGCGGTTCCGGGAGCGTACGAGACGTTGAGGGCGTTGCCGGTGCCGCTCACCTGCGGCAATGCCTGCGCATCGGGGTAGAGCACCAGCTTGGCGCCGATCTGCGTGGGTTTGCTCTGCCCGGGCAGCGTGTAGTTGTAGTCCGGCACCTTGAGGACACCGGTCGACGCCGTCTTGTTGTCGCTGATCATCTGGATGTCGGTGTCGCTCACCACCTCGCCGGCGGGGTTGCGCACCAGCAGGTGCGGCGCCCAGCCGTAGTCCTGCTGGTAGAAGTCGACGCCGTTGTAGCCGAGAAATTCGTTGACCCTGACATCCTTGGTGACCACCGGCCTGCCGCTGTCATAGAGGGTCATGTTGCTGACGAAGTCCGACGGCATGCCGTTGGACTGCAGCGGCGCCCTGAAGCTGTTGAGGTGCACCACGTAGCCACTGTGGCGGCCGTCGAAGAGCATCCCCTCCTGGAGGGTGTCGTAGCTGGCGGGGGTCTCGGCGACGCGCTGTCCTTCGGTGATGGTCATGATCCCGTCGAACCCGGTGGCCTTGCCGAAGACGACGGCGACGACGAGCAGGAAGAACGAGGTGTGGAACAGCCAGCTTCCCCACTCGCCCCAGTACTGCGGCGAGCGCGGGTAGCCACGCAGCGTGCGCCCCACCAGCGCGCGGCCGCGGGTGATCACACACGAGAGCAGCGCGATGTACAGGCTGGCCAGGAGCACGTAGAACAGCGGCGACACGAAAACCGACGTCAGCGGCAGGCCGAGGTGGGTGAACAGGTCGTTGAGGTTCTGGTGGGCGGCGACGAACTCGGTGACCTTCTGGTCGGCTGAGCTGAACTGCTGCGGCACGAAGGTGCCGATCAGCACGATGCCGAGGATCCCCATCAGGAAGTAGATGGCCGTGCGCATGCGCGTGTACTGGTGCCAGAAGCGCCCCAACGAGGTGCGCCCCCGGGCGCCCCGGCGAGGCGGTCGCGCGGTGGGGCGGGTGAGGCGAGCCGGCGGCCGGGTGGCTGTGGCCATGGTCAGGAGCTGCCCAGCAGCGAGTTGAGCGTCGAAGGCACGTCGGAGAGGCTGCCGAGCTCGCGCAGGCGGATCGTGCCTGAGCCATCGACCACCAGCGTGGTCGGTGGAGCATTGACGTTGAAGGTCCCGGCCGCGTCCGATGCCGGGTCGAAGAGGCTCGGATAGTTGACCTGGAACTGCTTGACGTAGGCCAGCGCGTTGGCGGAGTCGTCGCGGATGTCGACGCCGAGGAACTGCACCCCGTGCGCAGCGTACTTCGACACCAGCCCGTTCAGCTCGTCCTGCTCGGCACGGCACGGACCGCACCACGACGCCCAGAAGTCGAGCACCACCGGCCGGCCGCGCAGCGCGGCCAGGTCGATGTGGCTCCCGGACAGCGAGGTCCCGGTCAGTGCAGGTGCGGGCTGGCTGATGCGGGGGTTGGGCTGCAGCCTCGCGGAGACGTCGGGCTGAAGGCTGCAGCCGCTGACGAGGAGGGCGGTGGCGAGCGCGGCGGCGCCGAGCGCGGCCACGCGGCATGGGTGCTTGAGCATGGGCCTGGGACGAGCGGGCGAACTCGGCGGGGAGCGTACTCCTGCGACGTTGCGCACCGCGGCCCGCGATCGCGGAGCCGGCTCGGGGCGGGGTCGGCGATACTGTCGCCGCGTGACAGGCAGTCTTCACGCCGTCGCGGGCGACGGCTTCCCCGGTTTCATCCCGATCATCGCCCACGCATTCGGCAAGCGGTACGACCTGCCGGTGCCGCTCTGGCTCTTCGTCTTCGGTGGAGCGCTGGTCGTCTTCCTCTCCTTCCTGCTGGTGCTGCCGCGCGCGGTTGCGCCTGCGAGCAAGGCGGAGGCCGACCTCGTCGACACCGTGCCGCTGCACCGCCCCGCGCGCGTGCGATGGACCATCGCGGTCCTGGTCCTCGCCGGGTTGATCGTCTGCGGGCTGATCGGCTCGCAATCGGTGGCCGAGAACATCGTGCCGACGTTCTTCTGGCTCGCGGTCTGGGTGGCGGTGCCGATCAGCTGCGGGATCATCGGCGACTGGACGCGCGCGGTGAACCCGTTCGCCGCGCTTGCCCGGCTGTGCGACGGGCCGGCGCTGCGCCGCACCCTCATCTCCGACGAGCGGGTGCTCACGTGGCCGCGCGCGCTGGGCTGGTGGCCCGCGGTGGCGCTCTTCTTCACGGTGGCATGCGGCGAGCTCATCTACAACGGAACCGCCACCAAGCCGGCCTTCACCGCGGTCGCGCTGCTCATCTACGCGCTGCTCAGCGCCATGGCGGGACTGCTCTTCGGAGCCGAGGCATGGCTCGGTCGCGGCGAGGTGTTCTCCGTGCTGTTCGCCACCTGGGGCCGACTGGGCTGGTTCCGTTTGCGCGCGCTCGGCAAGCGCGGCTTCGGAGGTGGCCTGCGCGCTCCCTTCTCCCACCATGTCAGCCGCATCACCTTCGTGCTCCTGCTGCTCGTCTCCGTCTCCTTCGACGGGTTGCTGTCCACCGACGCATGGAAGACCATCCGCGTGCAGGTGTCGCTCACCGGCGTCGCGTTCGAGCTCTTCGAGACGGCCGCGTTCGCGTTCCTTGTACTGGTTGCTTGGACGCTCTTCGGCAGTTTCGCCGTCCTGGTGCGCCGTTTCGGCGGGATCGGCAGGTCCCCCGTCGACGTGCTCTCCGGCCTGGTGCCGTCGCTGGTGCCGATCGCATTCGGCTACCTCGTCGCACACAACGCCGAGTACATCGCGATCAACGGGCAGCTGTTCATCCCATTGCTCGGCAACCCCGCCGGGCTGGCGGGCGTGAAGCTGCTGCCGGCTCCTTTCAACGACAGCTACGAGATCAATCCCAACCTGCTGCCGAGCTCGGTGGTCTGGTACATCCAGGTGGCGCTGATCATCTTCGTGCACATCGCCGCGGTCGTGCTCGCGCATCGCTACCTGGGGCGCACGTCGCGCAGCGAGGCGAAGGCCAGGCGCAGTGAGTGGCCGTGGATCGTCGCCATGGTCGGATACACGATGACCTCGCTGTGGTTGCTGGCGCAGCCGCTCGTCCAGGAGACGGCGGCGGCGGCGGTGCGCTCTGTCAGCGCACCGCTGGCCCTGCTGATCCGGTGACGACCGCAGTTCTCGCGCACATCGTGGGCGGCGGGGCGGTCTGGCCGCTGTGGGTGACCGGCACGCTGCTCTTCGGTGGCGCCGTGGCGACAATGGCCGTCCCCACTACGCTGCGCCGCGCCTGCGTCGCCGTCGCTGGTGTCGGACTGTTGTCGACGGTCGCCGTGTACATCGCGCTGCCCTCAGCCCCGCCGGCGCCGCGGGGGTGTCGCTGAGGATCGCCGCCCCGCCGCCCGGCGCGCCGGTGACCAGCCCGCTGGTGGTGCGGGTGTGCGCGACCGGGACGAGCGTGCCGGGCGCCGGGCGGCTGCTGGGCATCAGCGTCGACGGCCGGCAAGTGGCCGAGGTCAACGCCGACACCGCGGCGGTGAGCGTCGCCAGCGGCGAGCACACCCTGCGCGTCGAACTCGTCAACTCCGCACACCGCCAGTACGCGCCCCCGGTGCTGACTGAGGAGACGATCACCGTCGCTGGATACGGCGCGCCGGCGGCGCCACCGGGGTGCCGGCCGTGAGCCGGCGCCGTTCACCTTCCCGCCGGGCTTGGAGGCTCAGCGTCCGGCCGTCGCGACAGCAGTCGCCAGAACACGCCCCGATTGGTCCGCTTCACCACCGTGGCAGGGACACCGGCCTCCGCGAAGACGCGGTCGGGTTCGAGCAGCAGTCGATCCGCCTCGAGCCGGAACGCCAGTGGCTCGAGCAGCCGCTCGATGAACACGCTGAAACGGTCGTTGCCGCGGCCGTGCTCGAAGAAGCGCAGCTCGCCACCTGGACGGCAGACGCGCCACGCCTCGCGCACCGCCTCCTCGGGTCGGGGAATGGTGCAGAGCGTGAGCGTGGACACCACGGTGTTGAAGGACGCGTCCGCGAATGGAAGGCGGGTGGCGTCGGCCTCCTGCATCTGCACGGTGCGATGCAGCGCGGCAGCCCGTGCGCGCGCCCTGTCGAGCATCTCGGGGGTGAGGTCGATGGCGGTGAGGTCGATGCCGCCCGGATAGAAGGGCAGGTTGTAACCCGTGCCGACGCCGATCTCGAGAACGTGGCCGGTGGCGCCACCGCAAGCCCAGCGACGGCCACCGTCGATGTCGAAGAACCGCGAGGTGATCCGCATCGCGCGGTCGTAGCGTCGCGCCTGCTGGTGGTACGCGCGACGGACGTGCTCAGTACTTTGGCGTCGAGGCATTCGGGCCGGCCGGCCTACCTCTGGTGATGATGGCTGCAGGTCAGCATCGTCTTTCTTCCTCCTGGTGCTCGCAAGAACGTCATCCGCAGTGAGTCGGACGCAGAGGCCGACCGCAGGCCGGACAGGTCGTCTTTCAGCTCATGGACGCGCAGCGAGCGGTGCCTCTCATTCCTGTCCAAGAGCCCCAGGGCTTTGATGAACGCTTTCCGCTCTGCGACGCTGAATTCCTTGTCGGCGAGGGTTGTCAGGAAGGTTGGTGTGAATGCGAGCGAGGCGTACGCCTGGCCACCGTCGGTCACGAGGCCGTGAGGGCGTCCAACTGCTCTTTGGCGACGGTCACCACACGGCCAGCCTGCACATCGTCAAGCGCGGCGCGGACCAGCGCCAGGTGCGCCCTCGTGTAGGCCCACGCATCCTCTCGAGGGATGGTCACCGTCGGGCGCACGCGAAGTTCCTGGCCCTCCACCTCGACCTCGACCTGAGCGCGACCATCTATGCCCATCGCCTCGCGCACCTTGGCGGGAAGCGTCATCCTCCCCTGCTCGTTGATCTCAACCAAAATCTTTGTATTTGCCATGGCCTTACCATATGAGGCCGAATGTCACTTCGTCAAATCGGCGCTGTGACAAATCGCCGTTGATGGGGTGGAGGACCTGGAGCGCTCAAGACTCCGGCAGTATGCGGCGCAGGCCGAACAGCGCTGCCAGCGTGGCGAGCAGCGCGACCACGCCGATGCCCAGCCAGCGCAGGTAGAGCGATGCATCGACATACACCGGCGGCGCCGGGAACGACTGCAGGTGGTGCACGAACAGTCCGTTGTCGGTGGCGGCGTACAGCGCCTTCGACGCCGGGTCGGTCGCCAGTGAAAGCACGTGCTCCGGCAGCGCTGGATCGGCGCGGATCCAGTCGTCGCCGCCGTCCTGGCTGAGCAGCACGCCGTAGCCGTCGGTGCCCATGTAGACGGCGACGCTCAACGGCTGTGTGAACGCGGCGAGCGCAGTCACCTTCGGAGTACCGGCGAGACCTCCAGCCGGGAGCAGGATGAACGACGTTGCCCACTGCCCGGCGGCGTTGCGTCGCCACACGTGGTTGTCGCTGCCCACCGCGACCACCACCCCGGGCAGCGCCGCCGGCGCGGCGATGAGGCGCGCGGAGGCGCCGAGGTACGGAGCTCGCGGGTCGGGCGTCAGCGGACCGCCCGCCGGCCCGGTGAGCACCACGCCATCGCGGATCAGCCAGAGAGGAGC
>CATPAP010000037.1 GCA_955651875.1 Candidatus Dormiibacterota bacterium | reverse complement strand
GAGCGTCGCGGTCGCGCCGGGGACTGCGTTCGGTGGCGGGGGAGAGGGCTTCGTGCGTGTCTCGCTGGCGTCGTCCGAGGAGCACCTCACCGAGGGCCTGCGCCGCCTCGTTGATTTCGCCGCCTCACCGGTTCGTGTTTGACGTGTGCGCCGCTGTCCCGTAGGCTGCTGGGCACATGAGCAAGCGACTCGTCGTCGTCCTCGTACTCCTCGGCCTCCTCCTGATTGGCAGAGGGGCCTCGAGGTTCCGGAAGCGGCGCGAGCGCACGTAGCGCCCCAGGCCAGCTCCAGATCCGCCGAAGGGTCCGCCCTCTTCACCAGCGCTTGCCGCAAGCCCGCGTCGAGGAGGCCGGAAGGCTGTACCCTTCCGCGATCGCCCGACTAGTCTCGACTTCTGGGGGGTCACCACCGTGCATCGTCCACTCTTCACCGTCGGAGCATTGATCGCGCTTGCCGCGGGGCTGTCGCTGAGCGCCTGCGGGAGCTCGTCGAGCGGGAGCTCGTCGAACGCGCCGACAGCACCGCCGACAGCCGCGCCTGCGGGCAACAACAGCTCCTCCTTCTGCACGCAGGCCGGCGCTATCGTGGCCGGGTTCCGCAACCTGGGGTCGGCACTCATCACAAGCCCCGGTGCAACCCCCAGCGTCACCGCGTACAAGCAGCTATTTGCCACCGGGGCAAGCGCGATCGACAGCCTGGACAGCCAGGCGCCGAGTGACATCGCGTCCGCGTTCCACACGTTCCGGGCCGCCTACGACCAGGCGAACACGCAGGCGCAAGCCGCGACCACGTTCGCGCAGTTCGGCGCCGTGGGCGCGGCGTTCAACACGCCGGCGGTCACGTCCGCGAGCACTCAGATAACCGCGTACATGCAGGGCAAGTGCGGGATCACGCCGGCGCCGTCTGCGGCTACGCCGACACCCTGACGCGGCGTCTGACCATCCTCGAGGGTCGTGTTCGAGGGTAGTGCCCGCGCTCCCGGGCCACGCCGGTACGCGACTACAGTCTTAAGACCGGGCGTTCGAGCCGATCTGGACGAGCCGCCGGGTGTCGAGGAGTACCCGCACCGCGAGCGGGAGCCGGCTAGGTCGTGGTCAGCAGGCCGAGCAGGTCGACGCTCTCGTCCTCGAGCGCCTTGATCGGTACGGCGGTTTGGCGCGCGATCAGCTCCTGACACGCGTGGAGTTCGCTCTGCTCGTCAAGCTCCGGATCGCCGCCCCGGTTCAACCCCACGGCTGCCCTGAGAACTCCATCGCGAACATAGAAGCCAACAAAGGTGCGGGCTTCAACGCTACCTCGGACCACGAATCGGTGCCACTCGGTCGCGTGTCCCACGTACTCCAGCTTGTGCTCGTACTGATCCGACCAGAATGAGTGGACGTACCCGTATGGCGCCTCGTTCCCGAGGATCGAGCGCGCCACGGCCCCACCCATCTTCTCAGCGTTGTTGTAGTGCTCGACCCGCACGCGGCCGAACAGGGGATGAAGATGGTTGGCGACGTCGCCGGCGGCGTAGATCCCATCAACATTGGTCCGGCAGTGAGCGTCGACGAGTACGCCGTTGTCGAGAGCGATCGCGGTGCCCGTCATCGGTGCGAGGTTCAGTTCGATGCCTGCTCCCACCACCGCGAAGTCGCATTCGATCACCAGACCCGCCTTGGTGACGGCGCGCTCCAGACTCGCTGACCCTTCGAACCCGACCACCTGGTCACCGGGTATCAGCTCGACGCCGTGCTCGCGATGGATGCTCGCCATGGCGACTCCAACCTCCCCGCCAAGAACGGCTTCGAGCGGTGTGGCCCCGGTCAGGACAGCCGTGACCGCGACGCCCAACCGGCGCAGGGAGGCCGCAACCTCCGATCCGATGAATCCCATGCCGACGACCACCGCCCGGCTCGTTGGCCGGGCTGCGCTCTTGATCGCGTCGCAGTCGGCGACGGTCCGCAGCAGGTGAACGCCGGGAAGGTCCATGCCGGGGATCTGCGGTTTGCGTGGGCGTGCCCCGGTGCACAGCACCAGGCGGCCATAGCGGATGGTCTCGCCGCTGCCGAGGATCACGGTCCTCGCATCCGGGTCGACGCGCGACACGGCGGCGTCGCACCGAAGCTCGACCCCGTTGCGGTCGTACCACTCCGCTGGTCTCACATACCAGCCACCGAGGCCCTCTGCTCCGGTCAAGTATGTCTTCGACAACGGGGGGCGACCGAAAGGAGGCGTGACCTCGTCGCCGAGCAGCGCGATGGGACCGCTGTAGCCCGCCTCCCGCAGCGTCACAGCAACACTCGCCCCCGCCAGTCCCGCGCCGGCGATCACGACGCGGTCATCCGCTCCTTGCGAGGTCACTCGACGTCGGTCATGTCAGGCCGCCCTCTTCGGCCGCGTCACCGCGTAAGCGCAACCGTGGGGTGGTACGGGGCCTTGGGGTTCGACCGTGGCTGCGATGCCGGCGCCGCGGAGAGCGCCCTCGAGGATTCCGGCGTGCACCCCACAGACGATCGACCTGGCTTCGTTGCACGCCTCGAGGAAGATGCAGTTGGCGGCAAGGATTCGGGCACCATCCACGTCGTAGTCGGCTCCCAGCCATCGGACGGCGAGGAGCGCTTCAGCAATGGAGCGGGCGCCCGGGAGCGCCATTTCCTCACCAAATCGGACACCAGCATCCTTGGCCGCGGCAACGGCGTCGTCGCCGAGGGCGATGAGGCCAGTGGCCACGATGCTCGCCAAGGCGACGAATTGGCGAGCCGGGTAGCTCATCGAGAGCACCCCCAGTCGGACGGAATACAGCGAGGCGGGCTTGCCCAGCCGCCCGCGACGTTGCGACTTCTCCAGGTACTCGAGGTCGGTCAGCCTTTCCAGATGATTGAAGGCGACGGTTCGATGAACCCCGACGAGCTCAGAGAGTTCGTCGACCGTCCGGGGTTCGCCATCGCGGATCAGCGCGAGCAGGATTCGGCGCCGGGTCGGATCCTGAAGCGCGCTGGCCAGCCGCTCGATCTCATGGGAACGCGGGGGCTCGTGGAGCCCTTCGACCTGGTGGGGGCGCGGCGGCGAGCCTTCTATCACCCCCGGAATCTAGCATTTATTGCGACTTGACACAAGTAACCCCGCCGCGTCAGCATGACACGGCGGGGGAGCTCCGGATTTCGAACACACGAGGGGCGCTAGAGTGGCCGAGAGCCTGACTGATCGAATCGTCCAGCGCCCGGGCTGGCTGGAGGGCGAAGACGGGCGTTGCCGCCCATCGGTGGACACGGTCGGGCCGCCACCGCGGGTGGTTGAGGCTGGGCACCTGGTCGAAGGGCTTCTCCGCTTCCTCGGCGAGGACCCGACACGCGAGGGTCTGCGGCGTACACCGCAGCGAGTCATCAGCTCCCTTGAATTTCTGACAGCCGGGTGCGAGCAAGACCTGGCCAGTGTGGTCAACGAAGCGGTCTTCGCGGAGACGTATTCAGAGATGGTCGTCGTCCGTGATATCGAGGTCTACAGCCTCTGCGAACATCACCTGCTTCCGTTCTTCGGTCGGGCCCACGTTGCCTACGTCCCCGACGGTCGCGTCATTGGCCTCAGCAAACTTCCCCGAATCGTCGATCTCTTTGCGCGACGACTTCAGCTCCAGGAACGGCTCACCAGCCAGATCGCCCAAGCTCTCGACGACGTGCTCTCACCGCTCGGAGTCGGCGTGGTCATCGAGGCAAACCACCTCTGCATGATGATGCGCGGGATCCAGAAGCAGAACAGCCAGACAGTGACGTCGAGCATGAAAGGTGTCTTTCTGTCAGATCAGCGGACGCGCGCAGAGTTCATGGAGCTCATTGGGGGAGTGCAGCTGTGATCGAAACTAGATCGACCGCGTTGCAGCCGGGGGAGGCACTCTAGGTGGGGGCTGGAGAGCGGTCCAGCTCAGCCGAGTCGTACCCCTCACTCGACGAATACGGAGTCATTGGCGACATGCGCTCGGCGGCTCTGGTCTGCCGCGACGGCTCCATCGACTGGTTGTGTCTGCCGCGCTTTGACAGCCCCTGGATCTTTGGCCGCCTGCTGGACTGGCAGCGTGGTGGTCATCTGCGGGTGGCGCCGGAGGAGGCCGGCGTCCCCTCTCGTCAATATCGAACCGATTCCAACGTCTTGGAAACCACGTGGATGGCCGGGCGCGAACAGGCGCAGGTGATCGACTTCATGCCGATACGTCGGCGTGACCAGGGTGCATCTGTGCCGGCATCGCTTCGACTCCTCCGGATGATCCAACCGACGCGAGGCAAGCTCAATTGGCGCATCGACTTCTGCCCCGTATTTGACCACGGGCGCAAGATCCCGAGGCTGTCTCACCATGCGCCCGGGATGGTGGCAGCGCGCTCAGAGGGTGAGTCCGTCACGCTCGAGTACCCAGGCCACTTCAGGCTCGTACGAGCAGAGAACGGGGTGCGGCTCCAAGGCAGCCTCGAGGTCGGAGAGACGGCCGTGGTGGCCTTGCATCACGGTGGGCGTCGCGGCCATCCACGCCCGCTTCCGTGGACACAAGCGGCGCGCCTGTTGGCGGGGACGGACCGATTCTGGCGCGCGTGGCTGGAGCAATGCACCTATCAGGGCAGATATGCGCCGGCGGTACGGAGATCAGCGCTGCTGCTCAAACTGTTGCAATACCAGCCATCGGGCGCCTTCGTGGCTGCACCCACAACCTCGCTGCCCGAATCAGCGGGAGGAACGCTCAACTGGGATTACCGCTACACGTGGCTGCGTGACATGGCGGTCCTGGTCGAAACATTGCACCAGTTGGGCTTCGTTCATGAGGTCGACCAATTCATGGATTGGCTCGACAACAGTTGCGCCTGCAAGCCATCGAGTTTTCAGATGCTGTATCGGGTTGACGGCAACCGGCGGGTCACAGAACATGAACTCACACACCTTGACGGTTACCGTGGTTCCCGTCCCGTGCGCATCGGCAACGCGGCGGCGGAGCAGAATCAGCTGGATGTCTATGGCGAGGTGATGGAGGCCGCCCACGCGGCGTGGAAGCGCAGCAAACACCTGCCGCGACGGCGGCGAGCGATGTTGCTGCAGGTCGTTGACCACGTCCTGCAGCACTGGCCTGAGGAGGACGCGGGAATTTGGGAGTCGCGTTTCCGGCCGAAGCGCTACGTGTATTCGCAAGCCATGTGCTGGCTGGCGCTTGACCGGGCGCTGCGAATGGATTCAGCGCTGCGCCTCGGCGAGCGACGCCGGGCCGATGCACGTCGTGCGCGGACTCGTATCCGGCACGAGGTGCTCACGCGGGGCTTCAACGAAAAGCTTGGTGCCTTCACCCAGGCGTTCGACGACGACACGCTTGACGCGTCCGGTCTGACGGTGCCCCTGACGGGAATGCTGGGCGCGTCAGACCCGCGCGTGGTCTCGACGGTGGACGTGGTGCAGAAGCAGCTCATGCGGGGCGGACTGGTGTATCGCCACCTGGGAACGGAGTCGGAATTCGCGCAGGACGAGGGCGCGTTTCTGATCTGCTCCTTTTGGTTGGTCGACGTGCTCGCTCAGATGGGCCGGACCGATGAGGCGGAAGAGCTCTTCGCGCGCGTGAGTCGAACCGCGAATGACCTCGGGCTCTTCGCGGAGGAGTTCGACCCGGCCACCGAGACGCCGACGGGCAACTTCCCACTGGCGCTGTCGCATCTCTCCATGGTGGGCGCGGTGATCAACCTGGAGCGCGCCGCCAGTTCCCGGCGCGTCGATCGGGGTGCGACCACCAGGGGGAAGCAACGCGCTGCTCGTCGCACTGGCTGAGCGTCCAAGTCTAGACTGCGCCAATGAGTGCCGCGACCACGAGCGCAGCCGACAAGTTCCTGCGCTACGTCAACCTGAGCGCGGTCGCCGGCGTCGAGCCGATCGTCGTCGCCCGCGGGCGCGGCGCGGAGCTGTGGGACGTCGACGGGCGCACATACCTCGACTGCTTCGCCGGCATCTCGGTGGTGAGTACCGGGCACTCCCACCCACGTGTCGTCGCAGCGGCTCGCGAGCAGATGGAACGGTTCATCCACTGCGGCACCTACCTCTACCAGGTCCCGGTCGTCGGCGATCTTGCGGAGCGTCTTGCGGAGGTCACCCCGGGCCGCCTCGAGAAGACGTTCTTCTCCACCAGCGGCGCCGAGGCGGTCGAGGGAGCGCTGCGCCTGGCGCGTGCCGCCACCGGGAGAACCGAGTTCATCGCGCTCGAGACGGGCTTCCATGGTCGCACCAACGCCACGCTGGCGGTCACCGGCAATCGCAAACGCAAGCAGAACGGCGGTCCCTACCTCGGTGGGGTCGCCTTCGCGCCCGCCCCGCATCCCACCCGCTGCCGCGTGTGCGGCGGGCGCTGCACGCTGCGCTGCGCGGACGCCGTCGAGGACGTCATCAACTACCAGACCTCCGGCAACGTGGCGGCATTCATCGCCGAGCCGGTCCTCGGCGAGGCGGGCATCGTGGTACCGCACCCGGACTACTTCCGTCGCGTCAAGGAGATCCTCGACCGCCACAGCATCCTGCTCATCATCGACGAGGTGCAGACCGGCTTCGGTCGCACCGGCAGGATGTTCGGGATCGAGCACTACGGCGTGGAGCCGGACATCATGACCATGGCCAAGGGGATCGCCAGCGGATTCCCGCTCGGCGGGTTCATCGCCCGGCCGGAGATCGCCGATTCCTTCCAGCCGGGCGAGCACCTCTCGACATTCGGAGGCAACCCGGTGGCGTGCGCCGCCGCGCTGGCGACCCTAAAGGTGATCGACGACGAGGGCCTCTGCGAGAAGAGCGCGCGCCTCGGCGACTGGTTGCTCGGCAGGCTCGAGGAGCTGGCGACAACCCACCCGGCGATCGCCGAGGTTCGCGGCAAGGGCCTGATG
>CATPAP010000036.1 GCA_955651875.1 Candidatus Dormiibacterota bacterium | reverse complement strand
CCTCAGCCCCCAGCAGGACGGCAGCGTTGACGACCAGGAACATCGCCGCGGTCCGGGGGTGGCCAAAGAGGTTCTTGAGGGGGGTCTCGAGGAGGAATCCGGCGACGCCTGCGGGAATGGTGGCGGCGACCAGGAGCATCGCGAGGCGCTCGTCGGCGGTCTCGATGCGGCCGCGGATCGCCGCGGCCACGAACCCGCGGATGATCCGCCACCACTGCTCGCGGTAGAGGATGAGCAGCGCCGCGGCGGTGCCCAGATGGAGGAGGGTCAGGAAGGGCACGAAGCTCGGGGCGGCCGGGTCGACGGCGAGATGGAAGAGCGCCGGCACGACCACGGCATGGCCGAGCGAGGACACCGGGAACAGCTCGGTTGCGCCCTGGAGAGCGGCGAGGAAGACGACGAGGGCGGTGCTCATGCGGTCGGAGCCTACGCGATGATGTGCCGGTGGAAGAGCGCGACCCCGTGGAGCCGGAACCGCCGGTGATGACCGCGGCGCTGCCGGCGACGGTGCCGCTTCCCGTCACTTCGCTCGGGCCGCGCCTCTGGCCGCCGCCGGCGCTCGCCGTGCGGAGCTTCCGGTGGTACTGGATCGCGCAATGGCCCACGCTGCTCGGCACCTGGATGCAGGTGGTGGCGCTCGGCTTCCTGGTCTACGACCGCACCCACAGCAGCACCGCTGTCGCCGCCGTGGCGGCCGCCGACGGGCTGCCGGCGGTAATCCTCTCACTGGCCGGAGGCCTGCTCGCCGACCGCCTGCCGCGACGCCGCATCCTGCTGTTCACCCAGTCGGTGCTCGGGGTCAGCTCCGGCGTGCTCGCCGTCCTCGCCCTCACGGGCCATGCGGGCTTCTGGGCGATCATCGCGGTGGCCGTCGTCTACGGCTCGGCCGACGCGCTCGACCTGCCCACCCGCCAGGCGATGGTGGCCGACCTGGTCAGCCGTGAGCTCATCGTCAACGCCGTTGCGCTGAGCTCGACGGCGATGAGCGCGACGCGGATCATCGGTCCCTCGGTGGCCGGGCTGCTCATCGCCACCGCCGGCCCCGGGGCCTGCTTCGCGGTCCTCTCGCTCGCCTACATCGCGCCGCTCGCGGTGCTGCTGACGGTGATCCCCGATGTGCCGCCGCTGCCCAGGCCGGCGGGAGCGACCGCGCGCGGCGAGCTGCTCGACGGCGTCCGCCTGGTGCGGCGTGACCCGCTGGTGCGGGGCATCGTCGTCGTCTGCGCGGCGCTGGCCTTCTTCGGCGTGTCGTACATGCCGTACCTGCCGGTCCTGGCAAAAACACAGCTGCATGGCGGGGCCACTGTGCTCGGTCTTCTCTACTCGATCGGCGGCATCGGCGGCGTCGTCGGCGGCGTGGTCATCGCCACCATTGGCAACACCTCAGGCAGGCGCCGGCTGCTGGTTGTCGGCGGCGCCGTGTACGCGGTCAGCCTCTTCGTCGTGGCCCACTCCGCCGTTGTCCCGATCACGCTGGTGGCCCTGGTCGGGATCAGCTTCGCGTTCCTGGCGATGAACACCTCGATGATGACGCTGCTGCAGACGGACGCAGACCCGGCCCTCCGCGGCCGCCTGCTCGGCATCTACGCGATGCTCTTCGCCGGCCTCCAGCCGCTGGGGACTTTGATGTACGCCGCCGTCGGCAATCTCGTCGGCCTCTTCAACGCCATCGGCATCGGCGCGATCGTGGTGGGCGTGGTGTCGATCGCAGTGGCTGTCTCGCCCGCGTTCAGCGCCCGTTTCGCGGACGCTGCTGCGCTGCACGACCGTGAGAATCGGGGTGCTCATTAGACTGGAGCTCGTGCGCCGCGTGCTTGCCGTCCTGGTCGTGCTGTTCTGCAGCTCGTGCAGCAGTGGCTCGACGCCATCGTCATCGCCGGCCGTGCAGGTGGTCGCCCGCGTGGGCAACACAGCAATCACCAACGACCTCTTCCAGGTGCGCCTGGAGAGCACGCTCACCGGGTTGAGCCAGGCCGGGGGACCGTCGAACAACCCGGCGATGACGTCCCAGGTGCGCGCCTCGGTGCTGCGCAGCCTGCTCATCGACACAGTCATCGCGCAGGAGGCCACGGCCATACGCGTTGCTGCGACCGACGCGGAGGTGCAGGCGCAGGTCAACGCGGACGCGCAGACGGCGGGCGGCCTCACGCAGCTGGAGACCCAGCTCGCCTCACTCGGTGGATCGCTGGCGCAGCTGCGCGACGAGATCCGCTCGTCACTCAACGAGCAGAAGCTCGAGGACCTCTTCGCCGCCCAGCGCGCCTCCGAGGTCGAGCGGCAGCTGGCGGCGGGCACGGCGTTGGCGAGCCTTGCCGTCCAGTACTCCGACGACGTCGGCACCGCGTCCAAAAGCGGCGCGCTCGGAGCGGTCCCGCGGTCACAGATCCAAGGTGACGACCCTGTGTACGCGGCGGCCGTCCTGGCGCTCAAGCCCGGGCAGCACACCAACCCAGCGATCCGAGATGCGCAGGGTTACGACATCGTGGAGCTGGAGTCGGCGACCGCGACGGCGCTGACGCTCGCCCACATCATCGTGCACGCGCCGCAGCCGTACACGGTGAAGGAGCGTCCGGGTTGGTTCTCCGAGGCCATCTTCGAGGCGCTCGCTCAGGACTGCAGCGCGGGGCAGATTCACATCTACATCACCAATGTCGGCGACGATCCCTGCGCGGCAGCGGCGGCGAGCGCGTCGCCGCGCCCCTCCGGCGGCGCAGCGCCCGGCGTGTCACCGAGCCCGTGAGGGCATTCCTCGCCGTCCCGGTGCTGCCGCCCGCGGCTGCTGGCTTCCATGCGCTGCGCGAGCGCCTGGTGGCCGACATCACCGCTGTGCACTGGGCGCCGGCCGACACCCCGCACATCACCCTGCACTTTTTCGGCACGGTCACCGCGGAGGATGCGCAGCAGGCAGTCTTGGTGCTGCGCCCCGTCGCCGCCGCCCATTCGTCGATGACGTTGCGGCTCGCCGGCCTCGGATCGTTCCCCGTCCCCCGACGTCCGCGCGTGCTCTGGTGTGGAGTTGCGGGTGACACCCGGGCCCTCACCGCGCTCGCGAGCGCCTGCACCGCGACGCTGCGCGCTGCGGGATTCCCCGTGACGGATCGTCCTTATCGCCCGCACTGCACTCTTGGCCGGCCGCGGCAGCCGTGGCCGTCCGCAGCCCTGAACGCCTGGCAGGGAGCAGCAGCCGAGAGTCCTGCCACGCCGTCCTTCAGCGCCGACCGCGCCGTCCTCTATGAGTCGGTGGGCGCGTCGACCGGAGTTCGCCACGTTCCGCGGGTCGCCCTGCCGCTCCGCTGAGCAGCGGCCGCCCGGCATCCGTCAGGCCAGCCGCGGCTCCAGCGCGTCGACGCGGATCTCGTACTGCTCGAGCGCTGCGGTCACGGCGTGGCGTGGAATCCGTTCCTCCCTGGCCAGCGCGTCGAGGGCTGCGATGGTGATGTGCGGCGCGTCCACCTCGAAGTGGCTGCGCAGCGCGGCGCGAGTGTCACTGCGTCCGTAGCCGTCGGTGCCGAGTGGAACGAACTGCTGCGGCACGAACCGGGCGACCTGCTCGGCGACGGTCTTCTGGTAGTCGGTCACCGCGATGACCGGTCCCGATACCTCACGCAGCTGGTCGTCGAGGTACGAGCTGCGCTGTGGCTCGTCGGGATGGAGCCGGTTCCAGCGCTCGACGCAGAGTGCGTCGTTGCGCAGGCTGAGGTAGCTCGGGACGCTCCAGACATCGGCGGCCACGTCGTGCTCGAGGAGCATCCGCTGTGCCTCGAGCGCGGCCTGAATCGCCGTGCCGCTGCCGAAGAGCTGGATCTTGTGCGTCCTCTCCTCGGCGGCATCCTGCAGCCTGTACAGACCGTGAAGGATGCCGTCGGCGACGCCCTCGGGCATCGCGGGCATGGGGTAGGTCTCGTTGTACAGGGTCAGGTAGTAGAAGACGTCCTCACCACGCTCGTACATGCGGCGCATGCCCTCGCGGATGATCACCGCCACCTCGAACGCGAACGCGGGGTCGTACACCTCGCAGCTGGGCACGGCCGAGAAGAGCAGCGGCGAATGCCCGTCCTGGTGCTGGAGACCCTCGCCATTGAGGGTGGTGCGCCCGGCCGTTCCGCCGAGCATGAACCCGCGGCCGCGAGCGTCACCGAACGCCCACACGAGGTCGCCGACACGCTGGTATCCGAACATCGAGTAGTAGATGTAGAAGGGGATCACCGGCTCGCCATGGGTCGCGTAGGCGGTACCGGCGGCGGTGAAGCTTCCCATCGCGCCGGCCTCGGTGATGCCCTCTTCGAGGAGCTGGCCGTCG
Source organism: Candidatus Dormiibacterota bacterium (assembly GCA_955651875.1). GTDB lineage: Bacteria > Chloroflexota > Dormibacteria > Aeolococcales > Aeolococcaceae > Aeolococcus. The sequence continues at coordinate 1,925 of CATPAP010000036.1, read as the reverse complement.
CGCGCCTCCTGGTAGCTCAGCACCATGCTGGCGTCGACGGGCTCGTAGCTCTGGCCGAAGGGCGCGTAGATCTTGACCTCGCGGAAGAGTGCGTCCATGCCGAAGGTGCGCGCCTCGTCGGGGATGATCGGCACCACGCGCCGGCCGACCTCGGGGTCACGCAGCAGGTTTCGCAGGATGGCGCCGAAGGCGGCGGTGGTGGAGGCGGCGCGGCCGCCGCTCCCGGCGATTGCCTCCGCCCACACGCTGTCACCGGGGACGGTGAGCGGTCGATCCCGGACGATGCGCTTGGGCAGCGTGCCCCCCAGCGCAAGACGGCGCGACATCAGGTAGTCGAGCTCTTCGGACCGGCTGCCCGGATGGTAGTACGGCGCAATGCCCTCATCCAGCTGCTTGTCGCTGATGGGCAGTTCGAGCTTGTCGCGGAAGGCCTTCAGCTCGGTGTCGCCGATCTTCTTGATCTGGTGGGTGGCGTTGCGCCCCTCGAAGAGCGAGCCGAGCGTCCAGCCCTTGACGGTGTGCGCGAGGATCACCGTCGGCGCACCCTTCTGCTCGAGCGCGAGCCGGTAGGCGCCGTACAACTTGCGGTAGTCGTGTCCGCCGCGGCGGAGATGACGCAGGTCGTCGTCGCTGAGGTGCTCGACGAGCCTGCGCAGCCGCGGATCGGGGCCGAAGAAGTTCTCGCGGACGTAGGCGCCGCTCTCTGTCGAGTACTTCTGGAACTGACCGTCGTTGGTGCTGTTCATCTTGTCGACGAGCACGCCGTCGACGTCACGGGCGAGCAGAGGATCCCACTCGCGCGCCCAGATGACCTTGACCACATTCCAGCCGGCGCCGCGGAACACGGACTCGAGCTCCTGGATGATCTTGCCGTTGCCGCGCACCGGGCCGTCGAGCCGCTGCAGATTGCAGCTGATCACGAAGACCAGGTTGTCGAGCTGCTCGCGAGCCGCCAGCGCGAGCGCTCCCGTCGCCTCCGGCTCGTCCATCTCCCCGTCACCGAGGAACGCCCACACGCGCGACTCGCTGGTGTCGGCGATCTTGCGCTGGTAGAGGTAGCGGTTGAACCTGGCCTGGTAGATGGCGTTGAGGGCCCCGAGCCCCATGGACACCGTGGGGAACTCCCAGAAGTCGGGCATCAACCGGGGATGCGGGTACGAGCTCAAGCCCTTGCCACCAGTCTCGTGGCGGAAGTTGTCGAGGTGCTCCTCGGTGAGGCGGCCCTCGAGGAATGCACGTGAATACATGCCGGGCGCCGCGTGTCCCTGGTAGTAGATCTGGTCACCGGAGCGGCCGTCGTCCTTGCCGCGGAAGAAATGGTTGAAACCCACCTCGTAGAGCGACGCCGACGATGCGTAGGTGCTCAGGTGTCCGCCGATGCCGTCGGTGCGCTTGTTGGCACGGGTCACCATGACCGCGGCGTTCCAGCGCACGATGCGGCGGATGCGCCGCTCCATCTCCTCGTCACCGGGGAACCACGGTTCCTCCTCGGGCGGAATGGTGTTGATGTACGGCGTCGACACCAGCGCGGGCACCCCGACCTGTAGGCTGCGCGCCCGCTCGGCGAGCTTGCCGATGACGTAGCGCGCGCGTGAGACCCCCTGCGTGGCGACCAGCGTGTCGAGCGACTCGAGCCACTCGGAGGTCTCGTCCGGGTCGCTGTCGGGGAGCTGGTGCAGGAATGCGTCGAAGGTCATGTCATCCGTCCGTGGGCTGGATCCGGTTGCTTCCCCTCAGCGTACTGCGCTATGTGCGCGCTCCCACCTCGGCTTGGGAGGGGCGGTCGGCGACGTGGGCGCGCTGCAGGCGCAGGGTCTGGTCACGGCTCTCCACGACGAGCCGCCGGCCGGCGTCCTTGAGCTCGCCACCCTCGATGAGGAGGTCGGCGGCGGCGACGAGAGCGTCGTCGACGCGGTACATCGGGT
>CATPAP010000035.1 GCA_955651875.1 Candidatus Dormiibacterota bacterium | reverse complement strand
GTGCCTGCGCCGTGCGCCGGGTGCGGTGGTGCCGCCGCGGGCGCCGCCGGGGGGTCCGCCGGGCCCGCCTTCGTTCACCCGCGGGGGCGGCGGCTGGGCGACTGACAGGAGGTCGCCCAGCGTGCTCCACCCGAACCGCTCTCGGCCGAGCTTGAGGAGGTCGATGAAGCAGGCTGCCGACGCCGAGGGCCGCGCACATCCTCTCCAAGCCGATCGTGTCACGGAGGTCCCAGATGGCACCGGCCATGCGGCTGGTGTCGATGTTGTCGGCATCGATCGCGGTGTCCATGGTGCTGGCGATGAGCCGCGTGTCGAACGCATCGGCGCTGTGCTCGACGAGGACTGCGCCGCTGCAGAAGCGGCGGAAACGCGCCAACACGCGCTGCACCGGCGGCGCGCCGCCGAGGCTCTCCGGGCCGATGCCGTGGATGCGCTTGGCGTATGGGTTGATGCGGTCGGTGCTGTGCACCAGCGTCTCGAACGACATGATGTGGCGGTCGAGGGTGAAGGCGACGGCGCCGAGCTCGACCAGCCGATGCGGTGACTGTCCCGTCGTCTCACAGTCGAGCGCGACGAAGCGCAGCTCCTCGACCGGCGTCTCAGGTCCCGGGCGGCCCAGCGGCATCGCGTCGATCTCGTCCTCGAGGTCGTCGATGGCCGCAAAGCGCTCACCGGCCGCCGACGGCCCGAGGCGGGGGACGAACGTCGTGCCCACTGGGACCGGGCCGCGGCGCCGGCCGTAGCGCGGGCGCTGCCTGCCTGCGCCGGCGTTGTTTGCAGACCCGGCCGCGGGCTCGGTCTCGTCGCCTTGGGGCACAGGAATCGGTCCGGCAGACGTCATGCCGGCGTGCTGAACATCCGCGTGATCGTAGTTGGTCGCGGCGACGGCCGCTTGCTCCAGCGCCTTCCATATACTGGCGCGGTCGATTCGCCCGGAGCAGGACGCTCGCCGCCGGCGCGCAGCCGCCCGGATCGTTAGGAAGTCCTCGATGCACCTCGTCGCCGCCGGGCTCAGCTTCCGCAGCGCGCCGATCTCGGTGCGAGAGCGCGCGGTGGTGCCCGAGTCCGAGGCGAATCGGCTGCTGCGCTACCTCGTCGGGCACTGCGGGCTGCGCGGCGCCGCCGTCCTCTCGACGTGCAACCGCACTGAGTTCTACGTCAGCTGCCCGACGACCGCTCTCGCGGACGAGGTCCGCCCGCGGCTGGCGCTGTACCTCGATCCCGTCGATGACGGCGAGATCGGACAGCATCTGTTCGAGCTGCGCGACGCCGAGGCCATCCGTCACATGCTGCGTGTCGCCGGCGGGCTGGAGAGCATGGTGGTGGGGGAGGCGCAGGTCCTCGGCCAGTTCCGGGACGCACACCAGGTGGCACGCGAGGCGGGCACCCTCGACGCGCGTCTCGACTACGTGATGCGACGCGCGGTCACCGCCGGCAAGAGGGTCCGCACCGAGACGGCCGTGGGGCGCCGCGCCGGCACCATCGCCGACGCGGCGGTGGAGATCGCTCGCGAGCTCGGAGGAGGCCTGCGCGACCGCGGCGTTCTCGTTCTTGGGGCGGGCACGATGAGCACGCTCGCGGCGCAGCGCCTCCACGAGGCGGGGGCCCGGCTGATGATCGCCTCGCGCGGAGGCGGGTCCGCCGTGACACTGGCCGCGAGCCTGGCCGGTGGCGCCGTGGCGATCGCCGACCCGGTGGCCGCGGCCGCTGATGTGGACCTGATGATCTGCTCCACGAACAGCGGGGCTCCCGTGCTCAGAGCCGCGGACGTTGCTGCCATGCAGGACCGGCGCGGCCACCGCCCCCTCGGCATCGTCGACATCGCCGTTCCCCGCGACGTCGAGGCGGCGGCCGCCAGCGTTGCCGGGGTCACGCTGGTCGACGTCGACGCCGTCGGCGACCGCATCGCCGGCGCCACCGGCCGGCAGCACGTTGCCCTCGCCGAAGCGACCGCCGTCATCGAAGCCGAGGTGGCCCACGCCATCGCCGTCATGGGCGAGCGCGACACCGCCGGGCCGACCATCGGTGCGCTCGTCCGCCACGCCGAGGCGATGCGACGCCGCGAGGTGGAGCGGGCGCTCGCCCGCATGCCCGCTGTGGACTCCGCCACCGCCGAGCGCATCCAGCAGCTCACCCGCAGCATCGTCAGCAAGCTCCTCCACGCCCCCATCAGCCATCTCCGTGATTTCGCCGACGACCCCGGAGTGGCGCTGACACTGCGCGACGCCTTCGATCTCGACACGCCCGACGCGGTGGCTGGCGAGACGGGCGAGAGCAACGCCGTAGCCTCGTGAGCGCGCTGGCCGGCGCGGCTGTCCTGCGCCTGGCGACGCGGGGCAGTGCCCTCGCCAGGGCGCAGGCCAGTCTCGCTGCCGCGACGATTCGAGGCGGCGGCGGGCCGGCCGCCGAGCTGGTGATCCTCAGCACCGGCGGCGATCGTAACCAGGCCACGCCCATCGAACAGATGGAAGGCCAGGGTTGGTTCACCGCCGAGATCGAGCGCGCGATCCTCGAAGGCCTCGCTGATGTGGCCGTTCACAGCGCCAAGGACCTGCCCACCCAGCTCGCCCCATCCCTCGAGCTGGCCGCGCTGCTGCGCCGGGCTGAGGCCCGCGACGCCGTGGTGACCCGGGAGGGAGGCGGTCTCGAGGCCCTGGCCGGCGGGGCCACGGTGGGAAGCAGCAGCGCCCGCCGGGCAGCCCTGCTCACCGCCATGCGCCCGGATTTGCGCTGCGTCCCCATTCGAGGCAACGTGGACAGCCGCTTGCC
>CATPAP010000034.1 GCA_955651875.1 Candidatus Dormiibacterota bacterium | reverse complement strand
GTGCGGGGATACTTACCCCCGCTTGTGTATGTGTTCCTGGTATGGGCCGTTCCCTTGGGGAGGTACCGTTCTAATTCTGTATTCGGGACGGGCAGAAATCGACCTCTAGGCGACTACTTACCCCCAACTTCCACGGGGATCAACGCTGGCCACACGGGAACCCACACAGACCAGACGGGGTTCCACGCTGCCACAAAACGCCCGAATGATGGGGGAGGGGCGGTAAACGCGGCTTGAAGGGTCGCCGAGGGGTCGTCCGCGGTGCCGCGGGAAGTATTTGCCAGAGTCGCCTTGGAACCGCCGAAGGACGGCTGGCCGGCGCGGCCAACGATCGTAGGCGTCTAGCAATCCCTGCGAAGGTGCCCGCGAGCAGCGGTGACTATCCTGCCCCGATGCTCGCTGTGCCCCTCGCCGTTTTGGCTTTTTTCGGTGGCGCCGTACTGGTAGTCATCGCTACCGAGAGGCTCCTTGAGGGGTTAGTAGGAATCTCACAGGCGACGAGGGTGGCGCCGTTTGTCGTCAGCGCCATCCTGTCCGGTCTCGAGGCGGAGAACGTCGCGGTCGGGATCGCCGCCGGCCACGAAGGCTCAGGGGAGATCGCTCTCGGTACTGCGTTTGGCGGGGCCACCTTCTTGGTCTGCATGGCTCTCGGCGTTGGCGCGATCGTGGCGCCGTTGCGCGCCAGACTCCCGCGCGGCGTCCTCTTACTTCTCGTTGGTGCCGTCCTGGTCTCGGGTATTGGCCTGATCGGAACCACCACGCCGCGTTGGTCTGGCGCCATGCTGCTCGTCCTCTTCGCTGGAGCAATGGTCTACGTCGTGCGCGCCTCGCGCGACCATCGTTTCCTCGAAGCCAGCGAGATCCGCGAGGCGGAGGAGCGGAAGCGCTCAGCGGGCTGGTGTGTCGCGTACACCATCGCCGGTATTGTTGTGCTGTCGATCGGTGGCGAGCTGGTGGCCCGCGGTGCGACAAGCATGGTTGCGGCACTTGGCGTCCCGGCATTGCTCATGGGCATGGTGGTGACACCAGCAGTCATCGAGCTCGAGGAGATCGCCCGCCAGGTGATTCCGACTCGCCGCGGTCATGCGGACGTTGCAGCCGGCAACGTCGTGGGCACAGTCCTCTACTTCATCCTGTTCAATCTGGGACTCATCATCCTGGTCACGCCCGTGTCGGTACCCCCACTGGCGCGCTGGCTGGACTGGCCGTTCTTGGTCGGCTGCACACTGATCGCGTCAGCTATGTTGTGGCGCGGAGCCGTGACCAGATTCGGAGGTGTCATCCTCGTCGGTCTTGGCGTGCTGTATGCCGGGCTGCACCTCGCGATCCGTTGAACCGGCCCGCTCAACGTGTGGGCCGCGCATCGGCACCACGCTCGCGGCTCGCAGCCACGGTCAGTCGCTCGAGCGATAGGCGGCCAGACGGCCCTCGAAGATAGAATCGGCCCAGGCGCGATGAGGCCCGCTCCTCGAATCGCCGGCAGCGCCGGCTGATGGCTTCTACCGAAACATCACCGCCGGTGGGGCTGGTTCGCTCCCCCGGCTCTTCGGAGGAGCGCCTCGTGAACATCTACGCCGTTGCTGCCGTCTGGATGGGGATGGCACTCGCTGCATCGCTCATCAGCATCCAACTCGGCGTGTCGGTGGCTCTCGTCGAAATCGTCGTCGCGGCTGTTCTCGGAAACGTCCCTCACGTTGGGCAGGGTATCCAGCAGACGGAGTTCACCACGTTCCTGGCGAGCCTCGGCTCCGTCCTCCTCACGTTCCTGGCCGGAGCGGAGATCGACCCCGTGTCACTCCGCCGGCACTGGCGAGCGAGCCTGGCGATCGGATTCGTGTCCTTCCTGCTGCCGCTTGGGGGAGCCTTCGCCGTGTGCCTCACTCTTCTGCACTGGGATCTCCACGCGGCCGCGATCGGCGGCGTCGCGCTCAGCACCACATCCGTGGCTGTGGTGTACGCGGTGATGGTCGAGACCGGCCTGAACCGACAGGACATCGGCAAGTTGATCCTGGCGGCGTGCTTCGTCACAGACCTTGGAACTGTCCTCGCACTCGGCCTGCTCTTTGCCAGTTACGGGCTGCTGCTGCTGCTCTTCATTGGCGTCACCGCGGTCGTACTGCCTTTGCTGCCACGCGCGAGCCGGCTGGTGATCCGCCACTTCGGCCACCGTGTCAGCGAGCCCGAGATCAAATTCTTGCTACTCGTGCTGCTCGGCTTGGGCGCACTCGCTACTGCAGCCGGAAGTGAAGCGGTGCTCCCTGCCTACATCGCCGGGCTTGTGGTCGCCGGCATCTTCATGCACGATCGCGTGCTGGTCGATCGAATGCGGTCAATCGCCTTCGCGCTGCTCACGCCCTTCTTCTTTCTGCGAGCGGGGTTGTTGATCTCGGCACCGGCACTGGTATCCGGCGCCGGCGTGATCGGGCTCCTGTTTGGGGTGAAGATGCTCGCCAAGGGAATCGGTGTCTGGCCCACCGCAGCAGCCTTTCACGTCCCGCGGCGGGAGCGCAACTACACCACACTCCTGATGGCAACCGGTCTGACGTTCGGGTCGATCTCGGCGCTGTATGGGCTGACCCACAATCTCATCAGCCAAGCACAGTATTCGGAGCTCGTCAGTGTCGTCATCCTTTCCGCATTCGTGCCGACCTTGATCGCGCAGCGCCTATTCCAGCCAGAGGTCATCGATGTTGAGGAAGAGGACGCGCTCGGCGCTGAGGATGCCGGCGTTGTTCATCGTCGGTCCGGCGGCACTGCGCGACGGGTCGCGGATGCGTAAGGGGTTGGTAGTCGTGCAGGCGGCCGCTTCCAGCGCATTGAGCCCACGGGCATTGTCAAGGGTGCGATCACAACCGTGAGCGCTCATGCAGCCGGATGGACGAGCGCGAGCGTCGTGGCCGCGGCCGCGAGGGACAGCGGCACTACAACCAGTCCAAGACGTGTATACGCCCACATCGAGACCTTGGCATCGTTCTGCCGTGCGAGTCGCCACCAGAGGACTGCCGACAGCGCTCCGGTGACGGCGAGATTGGGGCCGAGGTTCAGACCGAGAAGTAGAAAGAATGGATGAGCCAGCGGCTGCGCGCTCAGCAGGGATGCGGCGGGCAGGTTGTTGATCGCGACCGCACCGACTGCGCCGACTAGTGCCGCCTCCAGTCGCCCCGCCGTAGCTGCCAGCATCGCCGGCGCCGCCCAGAGTCGCGCCAGGGTCCCGCAGCCCACCGCGAGGGCGAAGAGGCTCACCAGGGCAGTTGGAGTCGCCCGCAACAAGGATGCGGAGCCGAAGCGGCCCTGGAACGGCCGCCATGCCGTGACGCCTGCACCGAGGAGCAGCACCGGAACCGCCGGATCCGGGAGTACCACCATCAAGACCGCCGCGCCGGAGACTGCGGCGAGACCCGCGCGGCCATGGAGCCGCAGGGTGACCCGGCCATTCGTGGAGCTGACCGGCAGCCCTCGTCGTTGCACGATCCAGAGCACCAGCCACGTCACCATGATCGCGACGAGCCATGGGGCGACCATCACCCGTGCGAAGTCGAGGCCCGAGACTCGAGCGCCGTCGAGGACGAGCAGGTTGGTCAGGTTTGACCCGGGGAGCAGCAGCGACGCCGAGTTCGACATGAAGACCGCCCCGTAGACGAAGGCCCGCTCGTCCACGCCCCGAGCCCGCGCACTCTGGATCAGCAGCGGCGTCAGGAACACGACCGCGGTGTCGAGATTGAGGATCGCAGTGACGACGGCGACCAGCCCGAGGGAGGCGGCGAGCAGCACCGGTGGGCCGCCTCGAACCGTGGCGATGCGTGATCCTGCCGCCGCAAACACGTTGTCGTCGGCCGCGAGCTTGCCGATGAGGAGGAGACCACTAACGAGGGCGAAGGGTGGCCACGCCTGTTGGACCGCAGCCGCGGCGGCGTGGGGGCCGAAGCCGATGAGCCCAGCTGCGGCCCCCGCGACGCCGACCATCAGCGCGGCTCGGAGCATCCAGGAACTCCAGGAAAGTGCCGTGGTCGTGGGATATGCTTGGCGCGCCTTGAGCACGTGCTTACCCACGGTGGTGACCCATCAAGTTCCGGAGGCCCCTGAAGCGGCTCCAGCCGCACCGTTCTTATATCACAGGATTATGGCAGATACTGACGACGACCTCATCGCCATTCCCCGCCTGGCGGAGCGGGTGGGTGTCAGCCCTCGCGTCCTCCGCTACTGGGAGGAGCAGGGCATCATCAGCCCATCAACTGACCACGGGCGCCTGCGCTATTCGCCACGCGACGAGGCGATCGCGCGCCTCGTCAAGCGGTTGCTCGAGCTGACCGATTGCGGCGTCGACGGCATCAAGATGCTGAGGCACATCGCCGAGCTCGAGGTTCGCGGGTCGGCCGTCGACGAGGTGGGGTTGACGGAAGCGGCGCTGCGCAGCCTGTACACCCGCAAGGCATTCCGTGAGCTGGCCGGCGTCGACGATGAGCGGCTTGGGGCGCCACCCCCACCAGGCCCGCGACCGCATCCGAAGCCCCACCATCCCAAACCGGACCATCATGCGTAGCGAGGTGGGATGTACCGCTCGACAAGTCGCGTCGTAATCTTTCTGCTGGCGACGACACCGGCGGCGTCTGCTGCAGCGGCGCCTGCCACGAGGACTCCGCCAGCAACCACCGCGTTAAGGCCAAGCCGCTGCGCGGTCGCTTCGCCAGCCTTGACTCGGCGTCCCTGACCAAGGGCGACAGCTATGACGCTTGTCCTTGTTAGGGCCGTTAGCACCGTGAGCGCCTAGAGCGCGAGCATCGCCGCCGCGACCTCATCGGCGGCCGCATCCGGGATCGCCGTCGCGGCGCGTTCGAGCACGAGCAGCCGCGCACCGGGGATCTCGCGCGTGAGCGCTTCTCCGTTGCCGACAGGAAAGAACGGGTC
>CATPAP010000033.1 GCA_955651875.1 Candidatus Dormiibacterota bacterium | reverse complement strand
CTGACCGGCGCGGTTGGAAGCGGGGACCTGCTCGTCGGATGGTTCGGGGAGTACAACGCACCCGGCCAGCTCACGGTGTCGGACAACGTCAACGGCGCGTGGACGCGCGGACCCTCTGCGCTGAGCTTTGGCGGCGGTGACATCGCCCTCTATTACCTGGCCAACAGCCACGCTGCGGGCGGAGGCGTGACGGTCACCGTCACCGCCCCGGCGGCCGCGTATCTGCAGGGTGCTCTCGGAGAGTATTCCGGCGTCGGGTTGAATGGGCCGCTCGACCAGATGGCGGTCGCGTCCGGGACCGGGACGGCGGCAGACAGCGGACCCACCGCGTCCATCCACGCCGGAGACCTTGTGTTCGGCGCGCTGGTCACCGGAGGGTCGCCGCAGGCGGTCTCTGCGGGTACCGGCTACACAGCCCGTGCCACAACGGCAAGCGGGAACGCCTTCGCGGAGGACATCATCTCGGCCGCCGCCGGGCCCCAGCACGCCATCGCGACCCTGACCGCGTCGACCGATTGGTACGCGGTGGACGCGGCGTTCTCGGCGGTGCCGCAGAGCGCCCAGCCGCCCTCCGCCCCGACCAACCTCGCCGCCGGGAGTGAGACCTCGAGCCATGTGACTCTCAGCTGGACCGCAGCCACCGACAACGTGCCGGTGACGAGCTACACCGTGTACCGCAACGGCACTCAGATTGGCACGACAGGGACGACCGGCTTCAGCGACGCCACCGTCGCCCCCTCCACCACGTACAGCTACACAGTGACGGCGTCGAACGGTGCCGCGCAGACATCCGCTCCGTCGTCGTCACTCTCGGTGACGACCCCAGTCGCTCCGCCGCCGAGCATCACTTTCGTGCAGAGCAACACGGTGACAACCGGCACGCAGGTGGCGTCCACCACCATGCAGCTCGCCCACCCGGTGGGCGCGGGCGACCTGCTGGTGGGGTGGTTCTCCCTGTACAGCGCCGCTGGGAAGCTGCAGATCTCCGACAGCCTCAACGGAGCGTGGATGCGTGGGCCATCGTCGCTCGCCTTCCAGAACGACACCGGCGACATCGCGCTGTACTACAAGGAGAACAGCAAGGCGGCGACGGCCGGCTTGACGATCACGGTTGCCACCACCCCTGGAACGGGGTACCTGACCGGTGTTGTGGCGGAGTACGCCGACGTGGCCCTGGCGGGCTCGCTTGACCAGATGGCGGTGGGGCGGGCGATCAACCAGACCATCGACAGTGGCCTGACCGGCCCAGCCAATACAACCGAACTCGTGTACAGCGCGGCGATGATCGAGACACCAACTGGCACGCAGACCATCACGCCGGGCAGCAGCCGGGGCGTTGCCTTCACCCCGCGTTCGCAGACGAGCAACCTCTCCACGTACGAGCAGGACATCACTGCGCCTGCGAGCGGCCAGCAGGATGGCACTGCCGCCCTCGGCGTCTCAGCCGATTGGTATGCGGTCGCAGCCGTCTTCCGCCAGCTTCCGCCCGGGGCCACGCAGGCGCCCACGGTACCGAGCGGTCTGACCGCACCCAGCATCGCAGCGACACGGGTGGCACTCACCTGGGCTGCGGCCTCCGACACCAGCACCCCCGTCACCGGGTACACGGTGTACCGAAACGGCACCGCAGTCGGAATCACGGCGTCCAGCAGCACCACATTCGTCGACGTCTCGACGGCCGCCTCGACCACTTACGTGTACTCGGTCGATGCGTTCAACGGGACGGGTCAGCACTCCGCCCAATCCGTCGGGATGAGCGTCGTGACGCCCGCCAACTCGCCGCAGTTCATCCAGGGAGCGTCGGTGTCCCTGGCCACGCGCCAGGCCTCATTGAGCATCGTCCTCCCCAAGCCCGTGCTGGCGGGTGACCTGCTCATGGGCTGGTACGGGCAGTACAACGTACTCGGTCAGGTGCACGTCTCCGACAACGTGAACGGAGCGTGGCTCCGTTCGACCGCCGCCGAGTCGTTCCAGGGCAGCGGCGACATCGCCCTCGAGTACGTGCAGAACTCCAAGGCAGCTCCGAACGGGATCACCATCACCGTGTCGTCGCCGAGCGCCAACGCATACCTGCAGGAGGTCGTCGCCCAGTTTCGCGGCGTGAGCGCCACCAACGCCCTCGATCAAGCGGTGGTGGCCGAGAGCAACCAGGGCTCCGCCATCAGCGCGGGGCCCACCGCAGCGGTGCCGGCAGGGGAGCTGGTCGTCGGCGCGGTGATCACCGGCGGCCAGCCGGGCACAATCACCCCGGGGGCGACTGCCGGCATTCCGTACATCGTCGACAGTAAGAACGGCAGCGCGTCCTCGGACCTCGAGGACGTGCTGTCGAGCACCGCCGGCCCGCAGTCGGCGAATGCCACCCTCGGAGTCGGCGGCGACTGGTACATGGTCGTCGCAACCTTCCGCACCGGCACGACGTCGAACTCCACCGCGATCCCGGTCACCTGGTCAGCGCCGCCGAACATCCAGCCGAGCAGGTACCAGGTCTGGGAGCAGGACGACACCAGCGGGCTCGGCCAATGGCTGCCGTACGTTTCCACCACCGCGACCTCGACCACCTTCTACGGCTTCCAGGGTCACACGTACGGCTTCGCGGTACAGTACTTCACCGCCAGCGGCTCCTCCAACGGGCCGCCGTCCGGGCCGACCTCCGCGACGACGACCATCGCCGCCAACGCTACGCGCGCGACGCCGTTCACCGGCATGTATGCGGTGGACGGGTTTGGCGTGTTGCATCCCGCCTCGTCACCTCCGCTCGCGAGCGCGTTGTGGCCGGGCTTGAACATCGCTCGAGGGGTCGTTTCCTCGGCCTCCGGCGAGGGCGGCATCGTGCTGGATGGCTTTGGTGGTCTCCATCCCTTCGGCGACAGCGCACCGGCCACCGCCACGGCCTCCTGGCCGGGGTGGGATATCACGGCAGGCATCGCAACCCTACCCGGACGCTCGTCGGGTTACGTCCTCGACGGCTGGGGTAACCTGCATCCG
>CATPAP010000032.1 GCA_955651875.1 Candidatus Dormiibacterota bacterium | reverse complement strand
GTACGACGAGGAGCTGCTTGAGGCCCGCGTACGTCTCTCGCATGGCGGGGCTGAGGCCGTCGATCTCGAGCGGGCCCGTGCTGCCTGCCTCCGGGCGACCGGTGGCTAGCGCGACAGAGCTGACCTCCTCGCTCGCCAGCGGCCACCGGCTGCCGACGTCCACCAGCTCGCCGAACGGGTCATGGCAGCCGGCGACGATCATCTCGCTGCCGTCGATCCACGAGATCACCCCACGGTCCGAACGCGTCTCCACGACCGCACGGTGGAGCACCAGCCTGACGAGGTCGCCGGCTTCGGCGGCGGAGTTGAACTCGTCGAGCAGATCGTCGACGAGCCCCTCCGTCGCCGGGTCGGTGAACGGTCGGCGTGCTGGCCCGGCGCGCTGTCCCACGTCGTCCTGGATCTCCATGGGCGACGCCGATCGTACCGAGTCCACCTGTCGGTGGCTACGCCCCACCCAGCCTGGCACCGGCCCAGCGGCCCCACCGCATAGGCTCTCGGCGGTGACCGCCCCTGCCGTCCAGTCCGCCCGTTTCGCCGAGCTGAGCGCGCGCAGCTTCCACGACATCGTGCGCCTGCGGCTGGCCACCTTCGTCGTGGAGCAGCGCTGTGCCTATCCCGAGCTGGACGGCCGCGACATCCTGCCGACCACACAGCACCTGTGGATCGAGGATGGCGGCGAGGTGGTGTCGTACCTGCGCTTCTACCCCGGCGCAGAGAACGCCACCTGGATCGGCCGCGTCGTGACCGCGACCGCCCAGCGCAACCGGGGCCTCGGCGCCCTGCTCATGACCCACGCGCTCGCCGCGGCAGCCCGGCCGGTGCGCATCTCAGCCCAGGCCCGGCTGCAGAGCTGGTACCAGGCGTTCGGGTTCACCAGGTGCGGCGACGACTTCCTCGAGGACGGCATCGCGCACACCCCGATGGTCCTCGAGGGCTAGCCGGCTTTCGCGTGGTCGGGACGCGGGAGCGGCTCGGACAGCACAACGGCCGCTGGCGCGACGTCGTGTTCATGGAACGCAGGAGCGCCTGAGCGCGACGAGCTGACCAGCGACCCCACCACCGCCGATCGGCGTACGCTGGCGCTCCGATAAAGTCACGGGAGGTCAGGCAATGCATGCAGTCGTCGTGACGGTGGACATCGAAAGCGATCAGGCCGCCGAGGAGGGTGTCAAGAACCTACGGGAGAACATAGCCCCCGGCGTCGCCCAGAGTCCCGGCTTCGTCAGCGGGCTCTGGCTAGCGCGCGACGAGCACGGCCACGGCCTCTCGGTGGTGATCTTCGACAACGAGGCGGCCGCCAATGCCGGCGCCGAGATGGCCCGTCAGACGCTCAGCAGCGACAAGACCCCGCGCGGGGTGAAGCTGAACTCCCTCGCCGTGCGCGAGGTCGCCGCGCGCGCCTGAGCGGCTCAGCGAGGGACGGCGCCGCCGTTGACGGTTCGGCTGAGGCCGCCGTTAGACGACGCGCACTGCGTCCACCGTCCCGCGCCCACCGATGTAGAGGCTGCCGCCAGCCGCCGCGGGCGTTGCGAAATGGGGGATCGGACCGAGCCCGACGGTGAACCGCGCTGCGCCCGTCAGCGCGTTGAAGCCCACCAGCGTCCCGGTCCAGTCCTGGCGGAAGCCCTCCGTCGTGGTCACCGACCAGACCAAACCGTACGCCAGGGTCGGTGAGTTCGCCCGTTGCCCCGACCGCCAGGCGACGGTGAAGGAGGGCAGGGTCTCGTCGACCTTGAGCGCGGTCAGGCCGGTGGTGCAGGGCAAGTACAGCATCTGACCAGAGACAGCGGCTCCGCCAAAGGCGCCCCCCACCGGGCCGCCGCCCAGGCACGCCGCGTCCTTGAACGCCTCGCCTCCGACCCCGCCGAGATGACCGGCGCGAAGCAGGTACCCGACGCCCTCCTTGCCGGCGACGAAGACGTCTCCGCCGGGAAGCAGGGCCGGCGACAGGGAGCCAAGGTCGGTGTCCGTGGTGTTGAGTGCACGCCAGTTCGCCGGCGCCCATGAGTCGGCCGAGGCGGACAGGGCGCTGTCGAGGTGGAACACCGCGTTGGCGCCGTCCCAGCTGCCGCTCGTGCTGCCGGTGCCCGCCCCGGTGTTTCCCGTGGACACCCACACGTCCCCGGCGGCCGAGATCACCGGGCCGGCCGGTGCCCAGATTCCGCCCTCGATGACTGATGGCACCTGCCACGCATTGAGCGCGCCGGTGCCGGTGGCCGCTGCCGAGATCACCCAGCCGTTGTACGCCCCGCAGTCGCCGGTGAATCCGCCGTACGCGATGTAGATGCGGCCGTGCATCAGGTTGAGCGCGCCGCGTTGCTGGTGGATGCGCGGGTCGCGCATGGGCGGATCGACCTGGCGGTGCCACACCACCCCTCCGTCGGTCAGCCGCAGCGCGAACAGCTCGTGGCGCATCGGCGTGTCCAGCATCGCCACGGCGTAGACGACTCCGGCGGCGGTGTCGACGACCGGCGTCGAGGTGATGCCATTGGGATCGATGTCCCCGCACGCCAGCTCGGACAGCGGTACCGGTTGTCCCAGGTGAGTGCGCCATCTCACCGCGCCAGTGCCGGCATCCAAGGAGTACACGGAGTCCTGCTCGGTGGTGGCGATGACGGCGCCGTCGACAATCAGCGGCTCACCGTACACATCGCCGTCAACCGGGGCCGTCCAGGTGCGATGCGCTCTGGTCGCGACAGGAGTTGCGGACCCGATGCCGCTGCGGACCTGGTCGCCCATGTACGTGGTCCAGTTGGTGCCGGC
>CATPAP010000031.1 GCA_955651875.1 Candidatus Dormiibacterota bacterium | reverse complement strand
CGCGGCTACACGCGCGAAGCGGGGGTGCGCCAGCTCGACCGCACCATCGCCGAGATCGCGCGCAAGGTGCCTCGACGGCTGGCAGCGGGTGCCGCCTCCGTGATGGTCGAGCCCGACCAGCTCAGCGAGTTCCTCGGCCCCCAGCGGTTCGACTACGGCGAGGCCCAGGACGCCGACGAGGTCGGTGCCGTCACCGGCGTGGTCGTCAGCGAGGTTGGCGGGGACATCGTCACCGTGGAGGCGCTCGCGGTCGAGGCTCGCCCCGACCTCTCGCTGACCGGCCAGCTCGGCAGCGTCATGGAGGAGTCGGCACGGGCGGCGCTCTCCTGGGCGCGCGTGCACGCAGTCGAGTACGGCGCTCCGCGCGACTTCTTCGAAACCCACGCCCTGCACATCCACGTGCCGGCGGGTGCGATTCCCAAGGACGGCCCGTCCGCAGGGGTGACCATGGTCACGGCGATGGTGAGCGTCGCGGCGGGACGGCAGGTGCGGCGCGATGTCGCCATGACCGGGGAGGTGACGCTGCGCGGACGCGTCCTCCCGATCGGAGGGGTCAAGGACAAGCTGCTCGCCGCGCATCGCTCCGGGCTGACCACGTTCATCCTGCCGCGCAAGAACATGCGCGACCTCGACGAGATTCCGCGCGAGGTGCTCGACACCGTCGAGATCGTTCCGGTGGACAACGTCGGGGAGGTCCTGGACCGGGCTCTCGTCGACGCTCCCGTCAAGCGCCGTGAGCCTCGCAGCGCGGGCTTCATGCTTCCGCTGCGCGGCGGCGACACCCCGTCGCCGACAATCAGCGCCTGACCTCCATGGCCGAGACGCTCCACGACGTCCTCGAGCTCACCATCGTCGTCGACCCGACATACAACCAGAACTGCTACGTCATCCACCGTCGCGACAGCGACGCGGCGCTGCTCATCGACCCCGGGCTGCAGCATGCGCGCGCTCTTCAGTTGCTCGAGGACAGCGGCTGGCGTTGCGAGCGCATCCTGCTCACCCACGGCCACGGCGACCATGTCAACGGCGTGCCTGCGATCGTTGCTGCGCACCCCTGTCCGGTGGCGCTGCACCCAGCGGACCGCGAGCAGCTCGTGAGCATGCGCTTCCTCCCCGGGATCCCCGCCGACACCCCCGATGTGCACATCGACGAGGACCTGTCCGACGGTGAGGTGATCGCATGGAACGGCCTGGACATCGGCGTCATCCACACGCCCGGCCACACCCGGGGCTCGGTCTGCTTCCTCGCGGGCACCGACCTGGTGAGCGGGGACACCCTGTTCCGCCGCGGCGTGGGCCGAGCCGACCTTCCTGGCGGCGACTGGCAGCAGCTCGTGGCCAGTCTCGAGAACCGCCTGTACGCGCTGGCGCCCGACACGGTCGTGTATCCCGGGCACGGGCAGAGCACCACAATCGGCCAGGAGATGCAGTCGAACCCGTTCATCGTGCATCCGCGTTACCGCTGACAGGGGGGTCTCCGCCCAGGCATGGTCGGTATCAATCCGACCGCATTCACCCGCAGGAGTGGTCGAGCCGCCCGATCAGCTCGGCGAGGATCGCGGCCGTCACCCCCCAGATGACCTCGCCGCCCACCTCATAGAAGTGCACGTTGCGGGACACCCCGTCGTGGCTGAGGGTGCGCACGGTGTGCGGCGCTGTCATGAGTGCGCTGAGGTCGACATGGAAGAGCCGGGCGACCTCGAACGGCTCACCGCGCAGCTCGATGTCGCGCCCCTGCAGCCCGACCACGGGCGTGAGCCAGTTGTCGGAGGTTGCCGTCAGGAATGGCGGCAATAGTCCGATCACGTCGACTGCGGCCGGTGGGATGCCAGCCTCCTCGGCGGCCTCCCGGAGCGCGGTCGCGACGATGGTGGGATCCGTTGCTTCGCTACCGCCGCCCGGAAAGCCGATCTGGCCCGCGTGGTGGCGGAGGTGCGCGGTGCGCTCGAGGAAGAGCAGGGGGAGCCCCGGCTCGCGGACGTCGAACAGGAGGAGCACTGCCGCCGCGCGGCGCGCCGACGGCGATGGCTCGTGCACGATGTCGAGCGGGTCGACCGCGCCGCGCAGCCGTGCCGCCAGGCTCCCCATGCGGTGACTGTAGGGGAGACGTGCGTCCCGTCAGATGATCAGGATGGGCGCCGCCTGCCGGCGAGGCGGAGGCTCGCGTCGAGCCGCAACATCGCGTCGGCCCGGCGCATCGCCTCCTCGACGACGCTGGCCATGAGCTGCCCGCGGACGTAGCGCTGCGCAGCGTCGTTCTCGCTTGCATCGGCGAGGTGCTGCACGTCTGGGGCTGCCATCCACTGTTCCTGCCTGGGAGAACTGACCTGATGCACCGAACCGTACTCTTGCGCCCTGTGGCTTCGGTCACAGCCCGAGCAAGCATCGGTAAACGTCGGTGAAGGAGATCTGAGGTCGTGCAACGCGGCGTGTCAGCGGAGGGTGGCGATCGGACAGCGCCGCGACCGTGCCCGCGCTGCGGTGCGCCGTTGCGCACCTCGCATCGCGAGTACGCGGGCGCAGGCACCAGCACGACGGTGCTGCGCTGCGGTGCGTGCGCCCATACCGTCAGCGGTTCGACGCGCAGTGACGCCGACCGCAACGCCGGGCGTTCGCGGCGGCACCGTGCCGTCGATGAAGGGCCGCCATCCAATCCCGTCATCGACCCGGGTGTTGCCCGACGCCTGCTCGAGGGGCTGGAGGGCTGACCTCAGGTCGCGATGCCGGCGGTGCGCTGCGCCGCACCTCGGGCCGATGAGGAGTGGCGGTCGAGCCAGGCGAGCACGCTTGCATTGATCTCGTCACGGTCGATGTCGACGCTCATGCCGTGGCCGCTGCGCGGGAAGATGCGCCGCTCGACCGCGCTGCTGCACACCAGCCGGCGCTCGATCTCGCGGGCGTTGGCGGGATCGAT
>CATPAP010000030.1 GCA_955651875.1 Candidatus Dormiibacterota bacterium | reverse complement strand
GTGCCGGGACAGTGACCCCATGAGGTCACAGAGAGTGCCTCTGCGGCGCTCAGAAAACCGGGGTCTCGTGGTACTCGCCGAAGACCTCACGCAGGGCGGCGACGATCTCGCCCTCGGTGGCGCGAGCGCGCACCGCCTCGATGATCGCGGGCATGGTGTTGTCGCTGCCGGCGGCAACCTCCTTGAGCGCGTCGAGGCGCGTGGCGACGCTGCTGTTGTCGCGGCTCTCACGGAGGTGGCGGAGCCGTTCTGCCTGCTCGTGCTCGACGTCGACGTCGATGACAAGCACGTCAGGGGACTGACCGTCGGCGAACTCCGTGAAGGCGTTGACGCCGACGATGACCCGTTCGCCCGTGTCGAGCTGCGACTGGTAGCGAAAGGCCGCCTCGGCGATCTCGCGCTGCGGGTAGCCCTCGGCGATGGCGCTGACGATGCCTCCCCGCTCATCGATGGCTGTGAAGTAGTCCTCGGCGGCCTGCTCCATGCGGTTGGTGAGGTCCTCGATGAACCAGCTCCCCGCCAGGGGATCGGCCACCGAGGGCACGCCCGTCTCGAAGGCGAGGATCTGCTGGGTCCTCAGCGCGATCTGGGCCGCTTTCTCAGTGGGTAGTGCCAGCACCTCGTCCATGGAGTTGGTGTGCAGAGACTGGGTGCCGCCGAGCACCGCGGCCATGGCCTCGAAGGCGGTCCGCGCGATGTTGTTCTCGATCTGCTGTGCGGTCAGCGAGCAGCCCGCCGTCTGCGTATGGAACTTCAGCTGCAGGCTTTTGGGATCCCTGGCGCCGTACTTGTCGCGCAGGCGTCGGGCCCAGATGCGCCGCGCGGCGCGGTACTTGGCGATCTCCTCGAAGAAGTCGATGTGGCTGTTGAAGAAGAAACTCAAGCGCGGCGCGAAGTCGTCGACGTCGAGCCCCGCCTCCATGGCTGATTCGACGTAGGCAAAGCCATCGGCGAGAGTGAATGCGAGCTCCTGCGCGGCGGTGCTGCCCGCTTCGCGGATGTGGTAGCCGCTCACGGAGATGGGGTGCCATCGGGGAACCCGTTCCGCGCAGAACGTCACCACGTCGGTGACCAACCGCATCGACGGCTGCACCGGGAAGATGAATTCCTTCTGAGCGATGTACTCCTTGAGGATGTCATTCTGGAGCGTGCCTCCCAGCCCGTTGATCGGCACGCCCTGCTCCTCCGCCACCACCAGGTACTGCGCAAAGACGATGGGGGCTGGGGAGTTAATGGTCATCGAGGTGGTGACCCGCCCGAGGTCGATGCCGTCGAACAGGGTCCGCATATCCTCGACCGAGTCGATGGCAACGCCGCACCTGCCCACTTCGCCGAGCGATTGCGGGCTGTCGCTGTCGTGGCCCATGAGGGTGGGCATGTCGAAAGCGACTGAGAGCCCGGTCTGACCCTGGTCGAGGAGGAACCGGTAGCGCTGGTTGGTGTCCTCGGCGCTGCCGAACCCGGCGAACTGGCGCATGGTCCACAGCTTTCCTCGGTACATGGACCCATGGATGCCACGCGTGTACGGGTACTCGCCTGGCGGGGGGAGCTCGCGCGCGATGTCGAGGCCGGCGATGGCCTCCGGGCCGTAGGCTGGTTCGAGCGGCAGGCCGCCGAGGGTGTCCTCGGGGACCGCCGGCGCCAACCGGCGCGAGTGGATCGTCTGGGCCATCAGTGGATTTCGCTCGCGTGTGCGTTGAGGATGCGCTCGGCGATGCCGTAGGGGTCGATGCCGCGGAGATCGCCGCTGAGCTCCGATCCCATTGTGCCCTCTTCGAGCTCTCGCCGCGCCCTGTCGGCGGCGCGCTCGATGACGATCGCCTCGATCTCGGCCCGCAGCCGGTCCCGCCGGCGCTGTTCGAGCTCACCGCTGTCGGCGATGGCTGCATGATGCCGCTCGACCGCGTCCAGCAGCTCGTCGACCCCCGCGCCCGTGGTTCCGACCGTCTGGATGACCGGAGGCTGCCACGCGGTCATCCCCTTGGGCTGTCGACCCAGGTCGCGCAGCTCGCGGGCCACCTTGGCCGCGCCGGGCAGGTCGGCCTTGTTGACGACGAAGACGTCGGCGATCTCGAGGATGCCGGCTTTGATGATCTGCACGCTGTCACCCGACGCCGGGGTGGTCACCACCACCGTGGTGTCCGCGGTCAGCATCACCTCGAGCTCGCTCTGCCCTACGCCGACGGTCTCCAGCAGGCACCTGTCACGGCCGCTGGCGTCGATGAGACGGATCGCCTCCCTGGCCGCGCTCGCCAGTCCCCCGAGGTGGCCGCGCGCGGCCATGCTGCGGATGTAGACGCCGTCGTCGCCCGTGTGGCGCTGCATGCGGACCCGGTCACCCAGGATGGCCCCCCCGGTGAACGGGCTCGACGGATCGACGGCGATCACCCCGACGCGGTGGCCTGCCGTCCGCCAGCGTTCGATGAGCTGGTCACACACAGTGCTCTTGCCGCTTCCCGGGGGACCGGTGACGCCGACAACGTGGGCGGCACCCGCCCGTCCGCGGACGTCGCGGAGGATCTCCTCGGCGCTGGGGTCGCGATCCTCGACGAGACGTATCGCCCGTGCCAGGGCGCGAATGTCACCCTCGAGCAGGCGGGTGGCGATGTCCATTGCGCGCCGAGTGTAGCGGCGGGCTCCGGCCCTGCCGATACAGAGCCCGGCGGGATTCTGCATTCCCGTACCATCGCGACGTGAGCGTACCCGAGGCGCCGTTGCGCCCCCGGCGGCGGCGCAGGTCACAATCGACAGCGCAGCGGCGCCGCGTCCTCCCCGTCATCGGCATCCTGCTCGGCTTCGTGGTCAGCGGGGCCGCCGGAGCTGCCTTCTACTTCTCTCCCGCCATCGCTGCAGCCTTTCAGGACTTCGGCCACAGCATCCACCACCAGGCCGCTGCAAGCGCGCGCGCCAGCCCCCGCACAACAGCGTCGGGTGCGGCAACCCCTGCCTCCGCGGCCGCGCCGATCGCCTCGTCGGCCAGCGCCTTCACCGTGCTGCTGCTCGGCTCGGACAACGACGCCAAGTTTGCCGCCGGCGCCGTCCTGACGCAGTCGATGATCCTGGCGAGGGTGGACCCGGTCACCAAGCACGTGACCATGCTCTCGATTCCCCGCGACCTCAACGTGCCTCTGTCGACTGGGCCCACCGACAAAATCGACAAGGCATATCTGTACGGCGGCACGGATGCCGCGATCGCCACCGTGGAGCGGGACTTCGGCGTCCGCGTCGACCACTACGCATGGATCGGCCTGCTCGGGCTGGTGCACATGATCGACGAGGTGGGGGGTGTCGACGTCGTGGCCAGCAACCCGGTCCTCGACGACTTCTATCCCAAGGATCTCGGGGGCAACAGCCCCTACGACATCGAGCGCGTCGCCGTGCTGCCGGGGCCGCAGCGCATGAACGGCATGGAGGCCCTCCAGTACGTGCGCTCGCGGCACGACGACCTGCGCAGTGACTTCGGTCGCTCGTTTCGCCAGCAGCAGGTCCTGCTCGCCCTACGCGCCAAGGCCAAGCTGCTCGGCATCGCCGACCTCCCGGACATCGCCAACGCCATGGCCAGCCAGTTCACCACCGACATGTCGATCACACAGGTGAGTGAGCTGCTGCCGATTGCCGGCGGCGTGTCTCTCAGCAACGTGCAGCAGGTGGTCCTGCTGCCGCCGTACACGGCGTCGCAGACCATCGGTAACCAAGACGTCCTCGAACCGAACTGGGACCTCATCCTCCCACTCGTCCACAAGTATTTCCCAGCAGCGTGAGGCGTCTCGCATTCGCCGTCACGCTTCTGGTGGTGTGGGCCGCCTTCGGCTTCGGCGTCAACCGCCTCCTCAACAGCCGCAAGTCGAACCTTGCCGTGAACCGCGTCGCGGTGGCCCCCACCCAGGAGACCCCGGCCCTCAGCCTGCCCGGCACCATCTACATCAGCCAGGGCGGTCACCTCTACCGGTTCCATGCGGGCAGGTTCACCGACATGGGCCTGCCCGCCGCCACCGGCTCGTGGATCCAGCCTGCGCTCGCCACCGCGGGCAGGCTGCTGGTGGTCGCGCGGGCCGCTGAGTACAGCGACATCTACCTGGTCGACGGCGGGACTGGGGCCGTCCTCAAGAGGCTCACCTCCAACGTGACGCGCCAGCCGGCACACGTCGAGCTCAACGCCTGGTCCTTCTGGCCACATCTGGCCGCCGACGGGAACACCGTCGTCTTCGCCTATGACGGGCCCAAGACGGGCACGACGTTCGAGGTGCACCTTGCGGTGTGGTCTGGTCCGATCATGGGGAAACTCCAAACCCGACGGTGGACGGATCCCACGCTGTACACCGGAGGCGACGTCTCTCCGCTCCCCCTGCCCGGCGGGGGTGTGGTGTACGCCAGCTACGCGCTCAACCCGAACGCGCTGATCGTCGCGCGCATCGCCACGGTCACCGCGCCCGGCGCAGCCCCGGTGTACCTCACCGCCGCAGCGGACGACTGCGGCGAGCCGGCCATCAGTCCGGACGGCAGCCGGCTTGCGGTGATCTGCACCGCCGACAGCCAGAGCGCGCGCCTTGAGGTGATCCCGCTGGTCAACGGGGCTGCCGGTACGCCGCGCGTGATGGTGGCGAGCTGCCTGTGTGCGTCGCCGGCCTGGTCACCCGACGGGAACGGCCTGCTCT
The DNA here is from genome assembly GCA_955651875.1 of Candidatus Dormiibacterota bacterium. Lineage (GTDB taxonomy): Bacteria > Chloroflexota > Dormibacteria > Aeolococcales > Aeolococcaceae > Aeolococcus. Next base: position 9,181 of record CATPAP010000030.1, on the reverse strand, counting down.
ACCTCGCACCGCACGACACCACCGGCCACTTCCAGCTCTGGTGGATCGACAAGGCCTCGTCATCGACCCCGGCCGCACCCAAGCTGGTGACGTCCCATCTCGACTTCGATGCCACGTCGGCGCCCGCCTGGGGTGCCTGACGGCAAGCGCGGGGACACGCCTAGAAGAACACCCGGGCGAGCTCGTACAGCTCCGCCGGGACCCGCCGCTGCTCGCTGACGACATCGTCGATGGTGGAGACCTCCACGGCACCGCAGCGCACCACCGGCATCATCCCCCAGCGCCCCTCCGCCGCCAGGGTGTACGCAGCCGCCCCGACCCTCGTCGCCCAGATGCGGTCGTAGGCCGTCGGCGTACCACCGCGCTGGGTGTACCCAAGGACGGTGGTGCGCGTCTCGTGACCGGTCCGCGCCTCGATCATCCCCGCGAGCCGCTCACCGACACCGCGCTTGCTCAGCTGGACATGGCCGAAAGCATCCGTCGCCGAGCCGTCGTCCGACGCGGTGACACCGTCCATCGTCACTCCCTCGGCGACCACGATGATCGAGAAGTCGCTGCCCTGGAAACCTCGACGGTCAAGGTGTTCCACGACATCGTCGAGCCGGATTGGGAACTCCGGGATGAGGATCATGTCGGCCCCGCCCGCGAGACCACCCATGACAGCGACCCAGCCGGTGTCGCGACCCATCACCTCGACCACCATGACGCGGTGATGCGAGGCGGCGGTGGTGTGGAGTCGATCGAGCGCCTCGGTGACGATGCTCACCGCGCTGTCGAACCCGATGCAGTACTCGGTGACGCTCAGATCGTTGTCCATTGTCTTGGGGACGCCGATCAGCGGCGCTCCCTGCTCGGCGAGCCACGACGCGACACCGAGCGTGTCATCACCGCCAATGGCGACAAGCGCATCGAGGCCGGCCCTGCGCAGGTTGCCGAGGCACTCGTCGAGGCCACCGTCACGCTTCATCGGGTTGACACGCGAGCTGCCCATGATGGTGCCGCCGAGCTGGAGGATTCCTGAGAAGTCGGACCGCTTCAGCGGAACGAGGTCCCCGTCGCCCGTCAGGCCCGCCCAGCCGTTGCGCACTCCCACCACGGTGTCGCCGGCCGCAAGAGCGCAACGCGCGACCGCACGAATCGCGGCGTTGAGGCCGGGAGCGTCACCGCCGCCAGTGAGGATTCCGATCTGCATGCCCGGCCGCGCCTAGTTGCCGACGCCGGGATTGTCGAGGAAGGCGTGCTCGGCATCCTGGCCGAGGATCACCACGACGCCCCCGCCGGCGGGTGTCGCTGGCGCCGAGGCGCGCGGCGTGGCTGGAGCGGCCAGCGGCTTCGTCACGGTGACGCCGAAGAACTTGGCCAGCCACGTCGCCGTGGCCGCGTCCTTGCCGCCGCTCTGGTCGAGCACCTCGGTGGTGGCCAGACGGCGCACGACCCCGCCGTCCGTGGCCTTGAGCGAGAGGAAGTTGAGCAGCTTGGCCCAGCGTCCGGACGCGCCCAGCCCGCGACCGCTGGCATCCTCGACGGTGACCGCGCCACCCTGGCTGAGGACCGACTGGTCGACGAAGACGTACTGCAGATAGTGCGCAATCTCGCCGTAGCTGCGGTCGTGGGCGTAGAGGTACGCGGCGCCGCAGTTGGCGGGATAGCCGCACTCGTAGAGGAAGTTGGTGTCGTCGAAGCTGATGTGGAGGATCGACCTGGTATCGACGTCCTTGAGGAGCGAGTAGAGGGCCTCGAGGTCGTTGACGTGAAGATCGGCGACGACGTTGTCGCCCAGGCCGTTGAGGAGATCTGGAAGGCTGCCCAGTCCACCGATGCTGACCACCTTCTGCTTGAGGGCAGCGACCACGAGCTGCTGGCGCCGGCTGCGCGCGAAGTCGCTGCCCTCGCCGTTGTCGTTGGAGTGCCGTGAGCGCGAGAACACAAGTGCACGCGTGCCGTCCAGGTGCTGTGGCCCGGCGTTGAAGTGTACCGTCGTGTACTTGCAGTTCTCACCGGGCTGGCCATTGCATTCGCCGGCGGGGTACTGGTAGTCGGTGAAGGTGTTGGGCACGTTGACGTCGACGCCGCCGACGGCGTCGACCGCCGCCTTGAATGCTCGGAAGTCGACGCCGATCCAGTGGTCGATGTGGATGCCGAGAAGGCGCTCGAGGGTCGCGTCGGCGACCGCCGAACCCGCAGCCGGGTTGCTGGCGGCAACTGTTCCCCCACCGCTGACACCGTCGGCATAGGCCTCGTTGATACGGCCGGCGGTCGTCTTGCCATTGCCGAGCTCGATGGGCACGTACCAGTCGCGGGGGATGCTGATCTCCGCAACCGCGGGCGGCCCGCTGGCCCTCGGCAGCACCGAGACGACCATGATCGAGTCCGTAAGGTAGGCCCCGTCGTGGCCTGGGCCGCCATAGCCGTAGAAGGCGAAGTTGATACGGCGCAGGTCTGTCTTGGCCTGGCTGATCGACGAGCCGCCCTTGCCTCCAATGAGGTCGCCGATGACGGCGATTGGGCTTTCACCTGTCAGATGAGCCAGGCCAAACACGGTGCGAAGAGTGAACGTTCCGACGATGAGGACGACCGCCGCGGCGATCAACGCGATCATCCTCTTGGCGCTGAGCCAGCGAGGCGACAGGTCATAGCTGGAGCGGCGTCGCCGCGTGGGAGTGGCCATATGTGTGTATCCAATGATGGTCGTGCGGCGCGGCGGCCAGCCACGCTGCGCTCGCCAAAACGAGTGCGACCGGGCTCCCTAGTGAAACGCTGGCTGGGACGCGGGGTAACGCCGGCGTGCGGCTAGGGTAGCGCACCCCGTCCCGGCTGGGGACCGGCTCAGTTCACCGCAAACTGGGCGAACGGATGTACGTCGTCCGGCTTCAGCCACTCAGCAGCGAGCGGGCGATGACGAGGCGCTGGATCTGGTTGGTGCCCTCGTAGATCTGCGTGATCTTCGCGTCGCGCATCATCCGCTCGACGGGATACTCATTGACGTAGCCATAGCCGCCAAGGACCTGCACCGCGTCGGTGGTCACCTTCATGGCCGCGTCGCTGGCGAGCAGCTTGGCGAGTGCGGCGAAGTGGGTCACATTGGGCGCACGGTCGTCGATGAGTTGAGAGACGTGGTACACGACCGCGCGCGCGGCCGCGGTCTGCGCCTCCATGTCGGCAAGCATGAACTGGATGGCTTGGAACTCCGCGATGGCCTTGCCGAACTGCTTGCGCTCCTTCGCGTACGCGACGGCGTAATCGAGCGCTCCCTGCGCGACGCCGAGGGCCTGCGCAGCCACACCAGGGCGGGATCGGTCGAGCACGCGCATGGCGAGCGCGAACCCGCCGCCCTCCTTGCCGAGGAGGTCTGCGGCCGGCACCACCACCTCGTCGAAGTGCAGCTCGGCGGTGTTGCTCCCGCGAATGCCGAGCTTGCCGTGGATTGCGGTTGCGGTGAGGCCCTTCAGCTCGCGCGCGTTGTCGACCACGAACGCGCTGACGCCGCGCGCACCGCCCTTCGGATCGGTCTTGGCGAACACCACGATGGTGTCGGCCACCCCACCATCCGTGATCCAGATCTTGCTGCCGGTGATGACGTAGTCATCGCCCTGGAGCGTGGCACGCGTCTGCATGCCGGCGGGGTCGCTGCCAGCACTCGGCTCTGTCAGCGCATAGGCGGCGAGCTTCGCGCCGGAGGCGAGATCGGGCAGGAAGCGCTGCTTCTGATCATCACTTCCGGCGAGCAGGATGGGATACGCGCCAAGTGCCTGGACGGCAAGGATCAGCGCGCTGGTGGCACACGCCTTGGCGACCTCCTCGATGGCGAGGTTGAGCGTGAGAGCACTTCCTGACAGACCGCCGTACTCAGGGGGAAAGGGGAGCGCGAAGAGGTCATGAGACCGGAAGAGCTCGACGATGTCCCACGGAAATTCACCGGTCGCGTCGATCTCTCGGGCACGAGGCGAAATCCGGTCGCGGGTGAGCTCCCGCACGCTTTGACGGATGAGCTGCTGCTCTTCGTTGAGACGAACGTCCACCTCTGCTCCAAGCGCCATGCGGCGGCATGATCCACTGACCGGGCCGATTATGCGCGGCGGGGATGTGAGCAAGTCGCGCGCGGCGCAGGACTAGGCGCGCAGCAGGGCTCGAGCGATAACCATTCGCTGCACCTGGTTGGTGCCCTCGTAGATCTGGCTGGCCTTGGCGTCGCGCAGACGGATGGCCGCGGGATGGTCGTCACGCACGGAATCGGGTGCACAGAGATCCACGGCTGCGATCGCCGCGGCGACACAGGTGTCGCTCGCGTAGAGCTTGGCGATCGACGCCGCTGTGGTCATCGGCTCGTGTAGGTCGGCGAGGCGCGCGGCGTGAGCGGTGAGCAGCCGCGCCGCGCTGGTGCGTGCCTCGAGGTCCGCGAGAAGCGCGTCATCGGTTCCTCGTTCCCCGGCGCGGCTGGCACGCACGATGTCATCGAGGCACCCCTGCGCCAGCCCCACCGCCTGGGCACTGATCCCGACCCGGCCGCTGTCGAGGGCCGCCATGGCGACGCGAAAGCCCATCCCCTCCCTGCCAAGCCGGTCCTCGGTGCGCACCCGGACACCGTCGAGAACCAGCTCACCGGTCCACGATCCCGCCAGTCCCATCTTGTGGAGCGGCTCGCCGCACTGCACCCCTGGGCTCTCGGCGTCGACGATGAAGGCGCTGACGCCGCGCACGCCCGGGCCGGTTCGCGCCGTCACCAGGTACACGCCGGCGGCGCCGCAGTTGGTGATGAACGCCTTGGTGCCGGTGAGCCGGTAGCCCTCGTCATCCGCGTCGGCATGCGACGACAACGCTGCCGCATCACTCCCGCTTCCCGGCTCGGTCAGCGCGAACGCAGCGGTGGCTTCGCCAGAGGCGATCCGCGGCAGATGGCGCTGCAGCTGCGATTCACTGCCGAACAGCAGCAGCGGCTCGCTGCCCACGCTGAGGTGGACGTCGAGGATCACCGCGCTGCTCGCGCACACCCGTGCCACCGCCTCGACGAACGCGGCGAACTCGACGTGGGTCGCCCCGGCTCCGCCGTACCTGGTGGGAAGGAGCAGACCCGCCAGCCCGCGTTCGCCGGCGGCGCGGACCAGAGCGTCCGGCCGTATCCCCTCGCCGCGGGCCATTGCCGCGGCATTCGGCCTGACCACCTCGTCGATGAGCGCTGCGGTGCGCTCGGTGATCGACGCGGCGGCCGACGCCTCAGTCAACACCGATCAGCGTTGCCTCGCCCTGCGCCATGCCACTGCAGATGCCGGCGGCTCCATAGCCGCCGCCGCGGCGGCGGAGTTCATAGAGCATCGTCATGAGGATGCGTGCACCGCTGGCGCCGATGGGATGGCCCACCGCGATGGCCCCACCGTTGACGTTGACGCGCTCGGGATCGACCTCGAGCATGCGCGTGCTGGTGATCGCCACGGCTGCGAACGCCTCATTGATCTCGATGAGTTCGAGCCTGCTCGCGTCGACCTCGCCGCGTGTCCGTGACATCGCCCTCTCGACCGCGATGGCCGGAACGGTGGCGAGGTAGGGATGCTCCGCCGCCGATTCCGCGTAGGTGATCCACCGTCCCAGCACCGGGAGGCCGGCGGCACGCGCACGGGTCGCGCTCATCAACAGAACGGCGGTGGCGCCGTCGTTGACGCCGGGCGCATTCCCGGCTGTGACGGTGCTGCCCTCGCCGAAGGCGCCGGGCAGGGAGGAGAGCTTCTCGAGCGATGAGTCCGGCCGGGGCTGCTCGTCACTGTCCACCGACCCCTTCCTGAGTGCGACGGGAACGATCTCATCGGCGAAGTAGCCAGCGGCGAGCGCAGCGGCGTACCGCTGCTGTGAGCGCAGCGCCCACTCGTCCTGCTCCTCGCGGCTGACGCCCAGCTCCTGCGCCACGTCGCTGCCATGAACGCCCATGAGCAGCCCGTCGGCGGGGCAGCAGAGACCGTCGCGATACACGCTGTCGACCACCACACGATTGCCAAGCCGCGCACCGAATCGCTGGTCCTCCAACAGGTAGGGCGACCGCGACATCGATTCCATGCCGCCGGCGACGACCACGTCGGCCTCTCCAGCACTGATCAGCAACGCACCGAGGTTCACCGCCTTGAGCGCGCTCGCGCACACCTTGTTGACGGTGAAGGATGGAACGCTCGCGGGCAGGCCCGCTTTGAGCCCGGCCTGCCGCGACGGTACCTGTCCCTGGCCCGCGGCGAGAACTGTCCCCATGATGAGCTGGTCCACCTCGCCGCCCTCGGTCGCGGTGCGGTCGAGGACCTCGCGGATAACACGCGCGCCGAGTTCGGTGGCGGACAGTTCTGAGAGCCCGCCGCCGAGCTTGCCGAACGGGGTTCGCGCGGCCGCGACGATGACGACGTCCTCCATCTCTCTGATGCTACGCCGGTGGCTCGCCAGCCGTTTTCGGTGGCGACGTCCTCAGTCGGGCAGGAGGTCTTCGAGGAGGTGGCGGGCGATGAGGATGCGCTGGATCTCACTGGTTCCCTCGCCGATCTCGTTGACCTTGACATCACGGTAGTAGCGCGCCACAGGGGACTCCTCCATGAACCCGTAGGCGCCGTGGATCTGCACCGCTTGGTTGGCGCACGCCGTGGCTACCTCGGAGGCGTGCAGCTTGGCCATCGACGCGTACGGTACCGGGCTCCGCCCGGCGTCGATCGCCGCCGCGGCGCGCCAGGTCATCAGCCGTGACAGCTCGATCTGGGTGGCCATGTCGGCGAGCTTGAACTGGGTGGCCTGGAACCGAGCGATCGGCTGGCCGAACTGACGGCGCTGTGTGCTGTACGACAGCGACGCGTCGAGGCAGGCCTGCGCGAGACCGACTGACAGCGCTGCGATGGCCACCCGACCGCCCTCCAGTATCTGCAGGAACTGGCGATAACCGCCGCCCTCTGCGCCGATCAAGTTCGACTGCGGAACGTGGCAGTCTTCGAAGCTCAACTCCCGGGTGTCGCTGGCGTGCCACCCGAGCTTCCTGTACTTGGGTGCCTGCGAGTACCCGGGTGTGCCGCGCTCGACGGCGATGGTGCTGATCTCTCCGTCGCCGCGGGTGGCTCCCGTCAGCGCAGTGATGGTGACGCCCGCGCTGATGTCCGTGCCGGCGTTGGTGATGAACGACTTGGTGCCGTTGATGACCCATTCGCCGTTGCGACGTTCCGCGCGCGTCTGGGTGCCGCCGGCGTCGGATCCGGCCTGCGGTTCGGTCAGCCCGAAGGCCCACAGCTTGGAGCCACTGAGGAGTGCCGGCAGCCAACTCTCCTGCTGCTCGCGGGTGCCGAAGTTGACGATCGGGCTGATGCCGAGCGACACCGCGGCTTCCAATGTGATCGCCAGCGCGGCGTCGCCGCGGGCGATCTCCTCGAGTGCGAGGCAGTACGTCACGAAGTCGGCACCGGCCCCGCCGACGCTCTCGGGGAACGGCAGCGCGAACAGGCCGAGGTCCGCCATGCCGGCGACGAGGTCGTAGGGGAACTCGCCGGACTCGTCATACGCGGCCGCCCGCGGGGCCACCTGATCGCGCGCGAAGTCGCGCACGGTGTGGCGGATCTGGCGCTGCTCGTCGGTGAGGTCGAAGTTCACAGTGCAGAACGGTAGCGCTCCGTCGTGGCCCGCCGCATCCGAGCAGCGATGCGCTGAATCTCTCAACGTGGTCTCAGCCCGTCTCCGGGGCGTCTCAGGAGCGCGCCCTCGAGGATGAGATCCGTCGCATCCATCGAACAACGGGGGACATGGACATGGGACTGACAACCGCATTCGCCGGCCTCGTCGCGGTCGCCGGTGTCTCAGGGGTGGCAACGGTGGTGCCGGCCGCTGCCATTCCAGCGGCATCGACCGCCGCCTCCGGCGCCACCCTCCTCTCGACGGGCTCCTCGGTTGCGCCAGCCGGGTTTGCCGCTGCGCTCCCGGCCAACCCGGCGGACGGCGCAGCGGCCACCGGACGCGGCACGGCCATCGCCACCACACAGTCCACGGCGACGGGGCCGACGGGCACGCCGGCGGCCGCCACGCCGTCGCGCATGGCCGCGCAGCCGACACCACCGGCGGCGAGCGCAGCCATCGCCACCCCGCCTGCCGCACCACCGGGTGACGACGGCAACAGGCGCGGCCCCGACGGCATCAACGTCAACGGGCGTCCCGACAACTTCGACGCCGGCGACCGCGGCGCCGTGTATCTCTGGCACGGTCCTGACGGCTGGCATCTGCGCACCACCGACATCTCCGACACGGCTCATCACTACACCGGCACCATCGGGCTCTCGGCGGGAGCCCGATGGACGTCGTTCGCCCCCGTGCGACTCGAAAACGATGACCGCGTCTGGGTGGACGGCGAGAACGTCCTCTACACGACTTCACCACCTACGGCGGCATCGACGGTGTCGACTGGACGGTATCAGCGTGCGACGGCGCCCGCGACGGCGAGGCCATGCGCTTCTCCATGGACGTCAACGGCCGTGAGGACGATCCATCCCGCATCGACCTCGGTGACACCAAGCAGCACCCCGACTCCGCATCGTTCTACGTGACCCGAGAGACCTGACCAGCCACCGCCCTCTGCGACGCCGGAGCGCCGCGGAGGGCTGGCGCCTACCTGGACGTGGTGGGCGCCGCGAGCCGTTCAGCCACGAGGCGCACCACATCCTCGATGGTGTCGGCGATGGCGGCTCCCGCCGTGGTGAGGGCGTCGATCTTGCTCTGGACTGTGCCCATGTTGCCGCTGATGATGGCGCCCGCGTGACCCATGCGCTTGCCTGGCGGTGCTGTGCGCCCGCTGATGAATGCGACCAGGGGCTTGTCGAAACCCGACGTGCGGATGTATTCCGCGGCGTCCTCCTCGTCGCTGCCGCCGATCTCACCGATCATGACCACCGCCCGCGTCTCAGCGTCGTCGGCGAACATCGCCAGGACGTCGGAGAAGGTGAGGCCGAGCACCGGGTCGCCGCCGATGCCGACCGAGGTCGTCTGGCCCATCCCCGACTGCCCGAGGCCCTGGATGACCTCGTAGGTGAGCGTCCCGCTGCGCCCCACGATGCCGACGGGGCCGGGAATGTTGATGTGGTTGGGGATGATGCCGACCTTGCACTGGTCCGGCGTGACCAGGCCGGGACAGTTGGGCCCGAGGAGGAGCGTCCCGGCCCGTTCGACGAACGCGCGCGCCCTGATCATG
>CATPAP010000029.1 GCA_955651875.1 Candidatus Dormiibacterota bacterium | reverse complement strand
GCTGCAGACGCTGATCACCAGTTCGGAACCGCTTCCTGACGCGATGCCGCCGGGGACTCGACGATTCGCCGTGACAGCCGGCCACGTCACCGCGGCGCACGTCTGATGGAGCGGCTCTCCGATCTCATCGACCCGGCGCTTCGCAGCCTCGGGGTGCGCGGGCGGGTGCGCGAGGTGCAGGTGCGCGAGGTCTTCGACGAGGTCGTCGGTCCCGCGCTGGCGCCGATGTGCCGGGCGATCAGCCTCGAGCGCGGCGTGGTTCTGGTCGGTGTCGCCAACACATCGCTGAGCCACCAGCTCCATCTCGATTCGGTGCGGCTCGTCGCCATGCTCAATGAGCGCCTCGGTGTCTCCGCGGTGCGCCGCCTGCGTTTCACCACGCTGGAAGCCTGACCACGGCGCAGCAGGCCGACCCACGCCGGTGGAAGGCACTCGCGGTGGTGCTGATCGCGTCCTTCATGATCCTGCTCGACATCTCGATCGTGAACGTGGCCATCCCCAGCGTGCAGCGGAACCTCGGCGCCACGTACGCGGAGATCCAGTGGGTGCTCGCGGGATACCAGCTGGCATACGCAGTCGTGCTCATCACGGGCGGGCGCCTTGGTGACATCTTCGGTCGCAAGCGCCTCTTCATCATCGGCGTCAGCGGGTTCACGCTGGCCTCGCTGATCTGCGGGCTCGCACCCAGCCCGGTCGCGCTCATCGCCGCCCGGGTCTTCCAGGGATTGATGGCCGCGTTGATGTATCCGCAGGTGCTCTCGGTGATCCAGGTGAGCTTCCCACCTCGCGAACGAGGCACGGCTTTCGGGATCTTCGGCGGCGTCATCGGCGTGGCCACGATCTCCGGGCCGCTGCTGGGCGGCCTGCTCATCCAGGCGGACATCCACATCGGCAGCCAGGCGCTGCTGTGGCGCCCGATCTTCCTCGTCAACCTGCCCGTCGGCATCGGGGCGGTCATCGCGGCCTTCATGTTCCTGCGCGAATCCAGAGCACCATCGGCGCCACGGCTCGACATCCCAGGAGTTGCCCTGGCCACCATCGGGCTGTTCCTGATCGCGTTCCCGCTCGTCGAGGGACGCGATGCGGGATGGCCGATCTGGGCATTCGCGATGCTCGCAGGCGGCGCGCTCGTCCTGGTCGCGTTTCGCCGCTACATCCTCATGCGCGCTGCGCGCGGAGGCAGCCCGCTCGTTGAGCCGCAGCTGTTCGGCGATCGCGCCTTCGTCGTCGGGTCGACGATCGCGATGGTGTTCTTCGCGGGCATCCCTGCGTTCTTCCTCACCTTCTCGCTGTACGTGCAGATCGGCCTCGGGTTCAGCGCACTGCACGCCGGCCTGACCACGCTGCCCTTCGCGCTCTGCTCAGCAGGCGCGTCGGGCGTGTCGATCCGGCTTGCGCCCAAGCTGGGCAAGCGGATTCTCAGCGTCGGCTGCGTCCTGCTCGTGCTCGGTGTGATCGGGCTCTGGATAACCCTCGCCCTCGCCGGCACGGGCGTGAGCAGCGTCGACATGATCCCAGCCCTTGCCGTGTGCGGCACCGGACTCGGGTTCGTGGTGGCGCCGCTCATCAACATCCTCCTCGCCGGCATCCAGGCGGGCTCGGCCGGATCGGCGTCGGGCGTCCTCACCACCGTGCAGCAGATCGGCGGCGCGCTCGGCGTCGCGATCGTCGGGATCATCTTCTTCGGACAGGTGAGCAGCTACGCACCGGTGGCGGCGCAGAGCAGCGCCCAGACGCTCGCCGCCCGGCTGGTCTCCACCGGAGTTCCCGCGCCGGCGGTGGCGACAGCGACGCACACCTTCACACGCTGTTTTTTGGCGCAGGCGGGAAGCTCCGACCCATCGGCGACCCCTCCGGGGTGCCCTGTGCAGTCGGCCACGGTGAACTGCGCGAACGACCCGGCCCGGCTGTCGATTGCGCCGGGGCCGCTCGCCGCCATCCCATGTGTGGTCGCGCCCGTTGCGCGCCAGGCGGTTGCCGAGGACTTCGACCACGCATTCCGCGACGGCCTGTTCTTCGAGTTGGCCGCGTTTGCGCTCGTGTTCGTCATGGTCTTCGCACTTCCCAAGCCGAAGAACCTGTACGGACCTTCGGGCGACGGCGATCGCGGATAGGGCACCGTCTCGCCACCGTCGTCGCGGTGGTCAGACCGCTGTGGACTCGGCGGCGGGGGCTGGCTCCGGCGTTGCCTGGCTCTCGAACTGTGTCTTGTACAGCTCCGCATACAGACCATCCGTGGCGAGCAGCGCGCTGTGGGTGCCCTGCTCAACAATCCGCCCCTCGTCGAGCACGAGGATGACGTCGGCATCGCGCACGGTGGAGAGACGGTGCGCGATGACCAGCGACGTCCGCCCGGTCAGGGCGTGGCGCAGCGCTTCCTGCACCGCCGCCTCCGACTCGGAGTCGAGGTGGGCTGTGGCCTCGTCGAGCACGACGATGTCGGGTGCCTTGAGCAGCAGGCGTGCGATCGCGATGCGCTGCTTCTCGCCGCCCGAGAGACGGTAGCCGCGGTCGCCGACCAGGGTCTGCAGCCCGTCGGGCAGTGAGTCCACCAGTGGAAGGATCTGGGCGAGACGCAGAGCCTCGTAGAGCTCGTCGTCCGTGGCGTCAGGCTTGGCATACAGCAGGTTCGACCGGATGGTCTCGTGGAAGAGGTGCGCGTCCTGGGTGACCACGCCGACGGCGGCGCGGAGGGACGCCAGGGTGGCGTCGCGGACGTCGATGCCGTTGATGCGCACCTCTCCGGCGCGCACGTCATAGAGGCGCGGGACGAGGTGGCTCAGCGTCGTCTTGCCAGCGCCCGACGGGCCGACGAGCGCGACCAGCTGGCCGGGGTTGGCGGTGAAGGTGATGTCGAACAGCACCTGCTGGTTGTTGGTGCGCTCGAGGACGGCGACCGCTTCGAGCGACGCCAGCGAGACCTCTTCCGCGGACGGGTAG
>CATPAP010000028.1 GCA_955651875.1 Candidatus Dormiibacterota bacterium | reverse complement strand
CCTGCTGGGTGCTGAGGTGCTGCGCCGCCGCGAGGAGCACCGTCGCGAGGCCCGCGCCGGCGCCGCGCGTGAGCAGCGCTTCGGCGCCGTCGAGGATCTGAGCTTCCTGCGCGCCGGCCTGGTGGGGCTCTTCCAGGTGACCGCGCTCCTTCCCGGCATCTCACGCTCGGGGGTGACCATGGCCGGTGGCCTCGTCGCCGGCCTCCGTCACGGCGAGGCGGTGCGATTCGCGTTCTTGCTGGCGACGCCGATCATCCTCGCCGCCGGCCTTCTCGAGGTGCCGCAACTGCCCGGCAGCGGCGCCCCTCTGGGCCTCTACACCGTCGGAGCGGTGATCGCCGGCGTGGTTGCGTACGCGAGTGCCCGCCTGCTCGTCAGGTACTTCGAGGTCGGACGGCTCGACCCCTTCGCGGGATACTGTGCAGCCCTCGGTGTCACCGGGCTGATCGTCCTTCGCTGATCGGAATTGGAGTTGCATGAACGCTCGATCGTCACTCCCCGCCGCCCTGCTCGCCCTGCTCGGCGTGCTCTTCATCGCGTTCGCGATCTTCTACGCCACCACCGACACCGGCCTGCTCGCCAGCGACGTGACCCGCCACTACAAGCACGCCGCCTTATCAGCGGTCCTCGGCGTTCTCTGCTTCATCGGCGCCAACTTCGCCCGGCGCCGCCAGGTCTGAGCATCGCGCTCAGATCACCGCAGCCTCGGGGCTACCGGCTCCACGGGCGAAGCGGTCGGGAGCGAACGAGGTGAGGTCGATCTCGCTGCCCGCGCCGGTGAGCTCGGCGGCGAGCAGTCGCCCGACGGCCGGCGCCTGCATGAACCCGTGGCCGCTGAAGCCGCAGCACAGCCAGAAACCGGCCACCTCCGACTCACCGACGATGGCCTGGTGATCGGGTGACACTTCGTACAGCCCGGCCCATCCGGTCCTGATGCGGGCACGCTCGAGCACGGGCAGGCGGTGGGTGGCATGTTCGACGAGGTGCTCGAGGAAGCCCCAGTCGACGTTGGTGTCGAACGAGGACGGTTCGGCGGGATCGCTCATCCCGAGCATCAGCCCATCGCCTTCGGGGTGGAAATAGAACGATGTGCGCATGTCGACGGTCATCGGTGGTTCGCGCTCGAGTGCGAAGCTCTCGGTGAGAAAGAGATGGCGGCGAAAGGGCTTCACCGGTACCTCGACCGCCGCCATCGCAGCCACCGCGGCGGCATACGGTCCGGCGCAGTTGACCACCATCGGCGACGCGATGCGGCAGCCGGCAGCGACCACGCCGGTGACCGCGTCGCCGTCGCGCTCGATCGCCTCAACGCAGGTGCCGTCGACCACCTGAGCGCCGTGCCGGCGCGCGGCGTTGACGTAGCCCGCGGTGACCTCGTTGGGGCCGGCCAGCCCATCGGTGGGGCAGAACGTGCCGCCGTGCAGGTCGTCGACGGTGAGTTGGGGAACGAGCTCGGCGATGTCGTCGCGCCCGAGCAGACGGACCTCGCTCAATCCCACCCTGTGCTGCATCGCGACGTTGCGCTCGAACTGCTCCATCTGCATGGCGTCGCTGGCGACGAACAGGTAGCCGATCTCCCGCAGGTCGGCGGTGGCGCCCACCTCCTCCTCGAAGTGCTCGAGCAGGCGGCGGCTCAGCATACCGATGCGCACGTTGATCTCGGTGGAGAACTGCTGGCGCACCCCGCCTGCACCCCGGGAGGTCGAGCCTGCGCCGAACTCTCCGCGCTCGAGCAGCAGCGGGCGCATCCCCGCTCGAGCCAGGTGGTACGCGAGGCTGCCGCCCACCACGCCGCCGCCGATGATGACGCACTCGGCGGTCGGCGGCAGCTCTGTCATCGGCTCAGGCGACCCGCGCCGCAGCTGCCGCCTGGGGAAGCGGGCGGTCGAGCAGGAACGCGCTGATCAGGTCGAGTTGGCGGCGCACGTAGGGCTGCGTCCAGCCGTGCCCGGCGTCGGCCACCTCGACAAGCTGGACCTTAGCCATGCCCCCGACGGTGCGCCGCAACAGGCCGACGTCGACGATGCGATCGTCGGAGGCGACGATGAGGAGGGCGGGCCTCCCCGAGGCGCGGAGCATGCCGACGTCGTCGCGGCCCAGACCGTGCAGGATCCACTCGCGCAGGGCACGCGGATCGGCGAGGAGCTGGTTGCGAAAGTTCAGCTCCGCGGCTGCGGCGTCGACGTTGTCGCCCTCGACGAGCAGTCGCTTGTACAGGTCGCTGACGACTCGGCGGCGGCTCAGCCAGGAGATCGCCGGGAAGATGCCTGGCGCCATGAAGCCGCGCACCTGCAGGTGGAAACGGCGCCGCACCAGCGCGGGAGCGAGCAGCGGGGTGTGCAGGACGAGGCGGTCGACGGCGTCGGGCCTCTGCTGCAGGACCGCCATCGCCACCGAGGCACCGAGACAGAGACCGCCGATGTCGAAGCGCTCGATCTGCGCAGCGCGGCAGACCACCTCGACTGCGCCGGCGAGCCGCTCGGTGGTGTGCCGTGCACCACGCAGCGGCGCCGACGCGCCGCACCCGGGCAGGTCTGGGACCACCAGCGTGCGGATCCGGCCCAGCTCATCGAACCAGGTCTCGAAGTTCTCGGCCGAGCCGAGGAAACCGTGGCAGAGAACCAGCGGCGGGCCGTCACCGCCGACCAGGTAGCGGATGGTGCCGCCCGCATGTCTGACGAAGCGTTCCTCGAGCTGCGCCATCGCGAGCTACTGGGCGTCGGTGTCGATCTGGGCGCGCTGCAGGCGTCCGCTGTAGTCGATGTAGATCGACTTCCACTCGCTGAACTCGTCGAGAACACGGCCCCCGGCCTCGCGGTGGCCGTTGCCCGTGTTCTTGGTGCCGCCGAAGGGAAGCTGGATCTCGGCGCCGATCGTTGGTGCGTTGACGTACACGATGCCGGCCTCGAGCTCGTGGATGGCCAGGAACGCGTGGCGGAGATCGTTGGTGTAGATGCTCAGGCTGAGCCCGAACTGGGTGGAGTTGGCCGTGGTGATCGCCTCGGCGAGTGACTCCACCGGCAGGATCGCCGTGGTGGGACCGAAGATCTCCTCCTGGGCGATGCGCATCGCCGGGGTGACCCCCGCGAAGACCGTCGGCGCATAGAAGAACCCCTCGGCGAGGTCACCATCGCGGGCCACCTCGCCCCCAGTGAGCAGTGTCGCGCCCTCCTGCACGCCGATCTCCGTGTAGCTGTGGATGCGGCGCAGCTGGGTCTCGTTGATGACCGGTCCCACGTCGACGCCGTCGACGAGGCCGTTGCCAATGCGCAGCGCGCGGGTTCGCGACACCAGGGCGTCGGTGAAGTCGCCGAGCACCTTCCTCTGCACGATGAGCCGCGACGAGGCGGTGCAGCGCTGGCCGGCGGTGCCGAACGCACCCCACAGCGCGCCCTCGACGGCCAGCTCCAGGTCGGCGTCGTCCATCACCACGATGCCGTTCTTGCCGCCGAGCTCGAGCGATACCTTCTTGAGCATCGAGCCGCACGTGGCGGCGATCAGACGACCGGTGTCGGCGCTGCCCGTGAAGAAGATCGCGACGGTGCCCGGGTGGCGCACCACCGCGTCACCGGCCTCCTCGTTGCCGAAGACGGTGTTGATGACACCCGCGGGCACGCCGGCCTCCTCGAGGATCTCGACGAAGCGCAGCGCGCACAACGGCGTGTCCTCGGCAGGCTTGAACACCACCGTGTTGCCCGCCATCAGGGCCGGGAAGATCTTCCATGACGGGATGGCGATGGGGAAGTTCCACGGGGTGACGCAGCCGATCACCCCAAGTGGCTGCCGCATGGTCATCGCCCATTTGTTGCGCAGCTCGCTCGGGACCGTCTCACCGAATGCACGACGGCCCTCACCGGCGATGAACTTGCCCATGTCGATGGCTTCCTGCACGTCGCCACGCGCCTCGGTGAGCACCTTGCCCATCTCACGCGTCATGAGCCGGGCCAACTCCTCCTTGCGCTGCTCCATGATGGTGGCGGCCGCGAGGATGACCTCACCGCGGCGCGGCCACGGTGTCGACCGCCATCCCGCCAGTGCGCGCTGGGCTGAGACGACGGCGGCGTCGACATCGGCCGCCGAGCTCTGGGGAAAGACGCCGATGATCTCGCCGTGGTGGGCGGGATTGCGAGACTCGAACGTGCGCCCGCTGACTCCAGCGCGCCGCTCGCCGCCGATCAGGTTGCCCGTCTCCACCGCCTGCTGTTCACCGATCATCCTGCCAGCTCCTTGCGCACGCACTCCTCGAGGATGTCGAGTCCCCGGTCGAGCTCGTCCTCGCCGATGGTGAGTGGGGGCAGCAGGCGGATGACGTTGTCGTCGATGCCGCAGGTGAGGACGAGCAGGTCACGCTCAACGCAGCGCCGCTGGATGTTCTGCGCGATGTCGGTCGCGGGCTCGTGCCCGCGCATGAACTCGATGCCGATCATCAGCCCGAGGCCGCGGACGTCGCCGACCGCGCTGAATTCGTCCTTCCAGCCGCGCAGCCGTTTGGCGACGCTCTGACCGAGGTTGGCGGCCCGCTCCGGAATCCGCTCGCTGCGCATCGTCTCGATGACGGCGACCGCTGCCGCGCACGCCACCGCGTTGCCACCGAAGGTGGTCCCGTGCTCACCGGGTTGCCACGTCGACATCACCGCGTGGGTGGCGACGATGCCGGCGATGGGCAGACCGTTGCCCAGAGCCTTGGCCACGCACATGATGTCCGGGCGCACTCCGGAGTGGTCGACACAGAAGAACCGGCCGGTGCGCCCGAAACCGCTCTGCACCTCGTCGCAGATGAGCAGGATGCCGTGCTCGTCGCAGATCTCGCGCAGGCGTGGCAGGAACGACCTCGGGGGGACGACGAATCCGCCCTCGCCCTGAAGCGGCTCGACGATGATCGCCGCCACACTGTCGGGCGGCACCGTGGTCTTGAAGAGGTTCTCGATCTCGTCGCCGCGCGCGATCGGGCATTCCTCGTCGGATCGGTGAGTGCAGTAGCGAAAGCAGTGCGGGTAGCGCACGTGATGCACGCCGGGGAGGAACGGTCCCATCCCTTCGCGGTACTTGGCCTTGCTTGCTGTCAGCGTCATCGCCCCGTACGTACGTCCATGGAACGCACCGGTGAAGGCGATGATCTCGGTGCGCCCGGTGGCGCGCCGGGCCAGCTTGACGCCGGCCTCCACCGCCTCTGCACCGCTGTTGTTGAGGAACACCTGGTCGAGCCCGTCCGGGGTGACGCTGACCAGCGCTGCGCAGGCCTCGACCAGCATCGGGCTCAGCGACGTCACCGAGGTGTGCCAGAGGCGGTCGACCTGCTCGTGGACCGCTTTCACGACGGCGGGGTGGAGGTGGCCGAGGTTGGTCACTCCGATGCCGCAACCGAAGTCGAGCACGTCGCGACCGTCGACTGTGAACAGATGCGCACCGAGCGCGCGATCGACGACCAGGTCGGAGTACCGGCTGTAGGCCGGCGAGACCAGCTCAGCATCACGCTCGCGCCAGACCCCGGCGGCATCGGGCCTCCGGACGGCAACGTCACTCACCGCGATCCTCCTCATGGACAGTCCTGTCGGCCCGACAACTCGAGGGGGTTGCGCGGCCGCGGCCAGCGTACCGCGTCGCAGACGCGTTCGCGCACAGGTCCGGCGCCACAGCGCCGCAGCCACGCGCCGCTGGGCTCAGCGGGCGGAGCGGCGTCCCCCGCGGCCCAGCCGGCCGAGGCTCAGGAAGCCGGCGAACATCACCGTGATGCCGATCGCCTCGTAGACCCCGAGAGTGTCAAGCCCGGCGCCGGCGATCTTGGCGGCACTGAAGCCGGCGGCGATGGTCACCGCCCCGGCGGTGAGGAGCACGTTGCAGACCACCCGGTCGGCGCCGGCGTGGTCGGCAAACAGCCGGTAGGCCGACCAGCCGGAGCCCCCCACCAGGATCAGGGTGCCGAGGATGTTGAGGATCACCGCGCCGACCT
>CATPAP010000027.1 GCA_955651875.1 Candidatus Dormiibacterota bacterium | reverse complement strand
GCTCGCCCGGGCAACATCTCCTGCATCGCGGGGAATCCGTTGACCGTCCGGCAGGCACGCGCGGCGAAACCGAGCGCCGTTGCCGACTCGGCGAGCTCGTGCCCACGTGCGCGGTTGTCGACGAGCGCGAACGCGGCGCCGCCGCTGCCGGTGAGGTGCCAGCGCACCCCGGGCAGCGCCGCGCGCAGCGCGAGCAGCCGCTCGTCGAGCGCCGGGTTGGCGCGGCCTGCCGCCTCCTCGAGCCCGCTGCCGAGCACGTCGTCGGCCGGCGTCTCACCCGCCAGCAGCGCGGCGGCGACCGCGTCGGGGCGCGCGCTGTCCTCGAGGTCGAGCCCCTGCAGCGCCGCAAAGCTTGCGGTGGTGCTGCTCTCCCCCGCGATGGCGACGACCAGCTGAAGCTGCCCCACCGCCAGCGGCTCGAGCAGCTCACCGCGCCCGCGCACCCGCTGTGCGCCGCCGGCGAGCAGCATCGGCACGTCGCTGCCGAGCGACGCCGCCAGCCGCCCCAATGTGGCCTCGTCGAGCACCCGCTGGCGCCCGGCTCCGAGCGCGCCGCCACGCGTCAGTGAGGCGCACCCGCGCAGCACCGCCGCGGCATCGGCCGAGCCGCCGCCCAGGCCGGCCGCACTCGGGACACGCTTGTCGAGCCACAGGGCCGCTGCCAGCGGCCCGGCGACCGCGGCGACCGCCCGCGCTGCCCGCGCCGCCAGATTGCCGTCGCCCGCGGGAGCACTAACATCGCCGGCCACCCGCAGCCGCACCGACGTCGCTTCGGCGGCGCGCAGCTCGATGCCGACGAGGTCGTGCCAGTCCACCGTGACCGCCACGGAGTCGATCTCGTGGAACCCGTTGCGGCGGCGGCCGCGCACGGCGAGGCACAGGTTCACCTTGGCGTGGGCGGGAATGAGCATCATGGGTGGCTGATATACTCCGCCGACCGCGCCGGCCGTTCTGCGCACGGCGTCCGCGCGCGACGTTTCCATCTCATTCGATAGGAAGACACGTGGCCAATTCCCGTTCAGCCCGCAAGCGCATCCGCGCCAACGAGCGCAAGCACGTCCGCAATCGCGGGGTGCGCTCCTCGGTCCGCACCTACGTCGGCAAGGCCCGCCAGTCGCTGCTCACCCTCGAGCCCGGCCAGACCGTCGACATCGCGGAGCAGCTTCGCGCCGCGGTGCGAGCCCTCGACCGTGCCGGCGAGAAGGGCATCCTCCACCGCAACAACGTCAACCGCCGCAAGTCGCGGCTCACTGCCATGGCGGCGCGGCTCATCCGCGCGGCGTCCGAGGGCGGCGAGCGCACCACCGAGCTGCGCGCAGCGGCCGCCGGCGGGGTCAAGGGACGCGGCCGCGCCAGCTCGGCTGCAAAGAAGCCGGCGACCAGGCCTCCCGCAAAGGCGGCGGTGAAGCCCGCAGCCAAGGCGGCGGTGAAGCCCGCAGCCAAGGCATCGACCGCCAGGGTGAAGCCCACCGCCAAGGCGCCGGCAGCCAAGGCGTCCCCCGCCAAGCCGGCCGCCACCACGGAGGCGGACAGCTAGGACCGCGGCTGCGGTGCCAGGCCGCGGCGGCGGTCATGTGCGAGCCTTTCGCCCCGTGAAACGACCGGTGTGGCGCGAGCGCGACTTCGCGCTTCTGTGGGGCGGCCAGAGCGTCAGCGAGGTGGGCAGCCAGGTCACCATCCTGGCGCTGCCGACGCTGGCGATCTTCACCTTCCACGCCGGCCCCGCCGCGGTCGGCCTGCTCGTCGCCAGCAACCGCGTGCCCTTCCCGATCCTCGGCCTCTTCGCCGGCGCCATCGTCGACCGGGTGCGCAAGCGGCCGCTGATGATCGCCTGCAACCTGGCCCGGCTGGTCATCCTCGCAGCCATCCCGGTCCTCGCCGCGGCGAGTGCGCTGCGCCTGTGGGAGCTGTTCGTCTCAGCGGTCGGGATGGGCCTGTTCACTGTGTTCTTAGACATCGCGTACCTCGCCTACGTCCCGGCCCTCGTCGACCCCGACCAGCTGCTCGAGGCCAACAGCCGCCTGGAGGTGAGCTTCTCGGGCTCCGCGCTGGTGGGGCCGGGACTGGGCGGCGTGCTCATCCAGGCGGTCGGTGCCGCCCGCGCCGTCCTGGTCGACGCCTTCTCGTTCCTGGTGTCCGCGATCACCCTGTTTTCGATCCGCCGCAGCGAGGAGCCGGCGGCGGCGCAGGGGCGCCACTTCCTTGGCGAGGTGAGCGAGGGCCTGCGCCACGTGTTCGGCAGCCCGGTGCTGCGCGCTCAGCTGCTCTGCATGAGCGCGGCCGGGCTGTTCGCGCACGCGTTCGAGGCGCCGCTCTACATCTTCGCGTACGGCCGCCTCCACCTCAGCCCCGGCCTGCTCGGGGCCATCCTCGCGTCGGAGGGCATCGGTTCGATCATCGGCAGCGTGATCGCGATGCGCGTGATCGCGCGCTTCGGCGTCGGCCACATCGTCGCGCTCGCCGACGGCGTCGCCATCGGTGTGAGCGCGCTCATCCCGCTCGCTGTGTTCCTGCCTCCGGTCGCGTTCCTCTTTCCACTGTTCATCGTCATCGGGACGATGGGGACAATCGGCAACATCGCCCAGGTGACGCTGCGCCAGTCACTCTCCCCCGCCCGACTGCAGGGGCGCATGACCTCTGTCTTTCGCACGTTCTTCTGGGGCGCCTGGCCGATCGGCAACCTTCTCGGCGGAGTGCTCGCCGCCGGGATCGGGGCGTCAACGACGCTGTGGCTAACCTCCCTGCTCGGCCTCGCCGCCAACCTCACCATCGTGTTCACGCCGCTGTGGCGGGTGCGTGACTTCGGCACCGCCCCGGCCGGACTCGAACCGCAGCTCGACGCGGCGACGCCCGCCGCGCCATAACCCGCCGCCGCTCAGGCGGTGCGGCGCCGCTCCTTGCGCGCGCTCAGCGCCTGCGCCGCAGCCAGGCCCCAGCGCTGCAGCGCGGCGGCGTCGTCCACCTCCCCCGCCTTGAGCCCGGCGTCGATGCGCTGCAGCTGGCGCATCCAGGCCATCGCCAGGGTGGCCGGGATGGCGTTGGCGGTACGCAGCACCCGCTCGGCACGCCAGGCGGGGACGCGCATGCTCGCGGCCACCGCCGCGGCCCCGCGCTGGCCGCGCAGCAGCAGCGCATGAGCCATGAGCAGGTCACGGATCTGGCCCGCGAGGATGGAGAGCAGGTACTGCGTGGAGCGACCCTCGGCGACGACGTCGGCGAGCAACGCCGCACCCTGCGCCGGCTGTGGGCCGGCGAGCAGGTCGAGCACCCTGTATAGCTCGAGCTGCTCGGTGCCAGCGACGAGCTGCTCGAGCTGCGCGATGGTCGGGCTGCCGCCGAGCGCTTCGATCTTGTCGAGCTCTCCGCCCATGGCGCCGAGATCGCCGGCGGTGCAGCGCAGCAGCAGCTCAGCGCCGCCCGCGGGCAGGCGCAGTCCGCGCCCGCTCAGCTCCCCCTCGAGCCACCGGCGCCGGTCGGGGGTACGCATCTTCTCGTGGTGCACGACACGGCCGCCATGCTCCTGGATGGCGGCGAGGACGGGGTTGCCCGGCGCCACCGTGGCGCGCACCGCGAAGCAGACGTGCGTGCTCGGCGCGCGCATTGCCAGCGCACGGGTGAGCTCGTCGACGCCCGAGCTGCCGCGGCGCGCCCCGCTCAGCTGGGGCAGGTCGCGGACCAGCACGTGGCGTTGGGCCGCGAAGAGCGGCATGTCGACGAGGCTGGCGATCAGTGGCTCGAGCCGGACTGGGGCATCGATCACCTCCACGTCGCCGTCGCCGGCGGCGGCGCGCCAGCGCTGGACGGTGGCGTCGACGAGGTGGGGCTCGTCGCCGTGCACCAGCAGCAGCCCGGCAGTATCGGTCACGCGCGCATTCTCTCAGCGCGACGTGCAGGCCCGGCGCGGGGCGGCGAAGACACGGTGCTCTGCTACCGTTCCTTCACCAACGCCCGCAGCAAGGAGACGCCACGTGGGGTACGCACATCCGGATGTTCTGATCTCGACGGACGAGGTCGCAGACAGACTCGGCAACCACGAGAACCTTCACATCATCGAGGTCGACGAGGACACCACGGCCTACGACGAGGGCCATCTCTCCGGAGCGCTGTCGCTGCACTGGCAGAAGGACGTGCAGAACCCCGGCTCACGCGACGTCGTCGACCAGCAGACGTTCGAGAAGCTCATGGGCGAGCGCGGCATCGACGAGAGCAGTGAGGTGATCCTCTACGGCGGCAACAACAACTGGTTCGCCGCCTACGGCTTCTGGTTCCTCCGGTACTACGGCCACGAGAACGTGCGGCTGATGGACGGCGGCCGCAAGAAGTGGGAGCTCGAGCAGCGCCCGCTCACCACCGACAAGCCCGCCGCCACCCCGGCGTCGTACACGGCAAAGCCGCCCAACCGTGCAATCCGCGCGTTCCGCGACGAGGTCATCGAGCAGGTCAACAAGACCCCGATGGTCGATGTCCGCTCCCCTGAGGAGTTCAACGGCGCGCTCGCCGCGCCGGCGCACCTCCCCCAGGAGCAGGCGCAGCGCAACGGCCACATTCCCGGCGCCGTCAACATCCCCTGGTCGCGCGCCGCCAACGAGGATGGCACCTTCCGCTCCGCGGACGAGCTGCGCGAGCTCTACGTGGGAAAGGGTGGCATCGAGGCCGACGGACCCGCGATCGCCTACTGCCGCATCGGCGAGCGCTCGTCATTCACCTGGGTGGTGCTGCACGAGCTGCTCGGCATCGACCGGGCAAAGAACTACGACGGATCGTGGACGGAGTATGGGTCGCTCGTCGGTGTTCCCATCGAGAGGACACCCACCGCGTGAGATTGCACGGGCGCATCAGCAGGGCGGGACTGCCGGTTGAAGGGGCGTATGTACAGCTCATCGGACCGTCGGGCGACTTCACCGCCGAGGTGCGCACCGACGAGTCCGGCCGCTTCCTCTTCTACCCCGTTGCCGGGTCGTGGGAGGTGCGCGTCTCCCTCCCCGGCGGGTCACACACGGAGCGATCGGTCACCCTCGTCGACGGCCAGAGCATCGACGTACAGCTGAGCGTCGACGAGGATGAGCACGGGCAGCCCGCGCCGGCGCCCCCGGAGTCGCAGACCGGTTAGCGGACGGAAGCCGCGGCCGGGGACGATGGGGTGGTGAGCCGGTCGCGCAGCCAGACCGAAAGCTCATCGGCCGGCATCGGACGCGCGAAGTGATACCCCTGCGCGGTGTCGCAGCGCATCTCGCGCAGCATGGACGCAGTCGCCTCGTCCTCGACGCCCTCGGCGACGAGGTCGAGCCCGAGCGCATGTCCCATCAGGATCGTCGAGCTGACGATGGCGCGCGCGTCGTCGTCCGTCGACATGTCGGTGACGAATGAGCGGTCGATCTTGAGGCGGTCGACGGGGAGGTCGCGCAGCCGGCTGAACATCGAGTAGCCGGTGCCGAAGTCGTCGATGGCGATGCGCACGCCCATGTCGCGCAGTGCGGCGAGCCGCCCAACCGCGGACTCGGGCTGCCCGACGGCGACACTCTCGGTGAGCTCGAGCTCGAGTTGCCACGGATCGAGCATGGCATCCACGAGCGCGCGCCGCACCACGTCGACGAGGTCGGCGCGCTCGAGGTCGCTGCCCGACAGGTTGACCGCGATGCGCATCGCCGGCAGGCCCTCGTCACACCAGCGGCGCAGCTGGCTGCACGCGGTACGCATGACCCACGCATCGATGGCGGGGACCAGGCCCATCTGCTCGCCGACCGGGATGAAGACGTCAGGCGGGATCATCCCACGGATGGGGTGCGGCCAACGAACCAGTGCTTCGACGGCGACGACGCGGCCCGTGCTCAGCTCGAGCTGCGGTTGGTAGTGCACCATGAGCTGCTTGTGCTGCACGGCCTCACCGAGCTCCTCCTGCAGGGTGAGGCGGTCGATGAGCGCAACCCGGTACGCCGGCTCGAACAGCACGCAGCAACCCGTGCCCTGCGACTTGGCGACGTACATGGCGATGTCGGCATCACCGACGAGATCTTCGACGCCGGCGTGTTCGGGATGTGGCAACGCGATGCCGATGCTCGCGCTCACCGCGACGCTGCGCCCCTCGATGGTGAGCGGGCGCTGTATCTCCGCAACCAGCCGCTCGGCGACCAGAACGGCGTCCTCGGCCCCGCCGGTGTCCTCGAGCAGCACGGCGAACTCGTCGCCGCCCAGCCGCGAAGCGGTGTCGCCTGGTCGCAAGCTGGTTTCCAGCCGCTCGGCGACGGCGGCGATGACGCGGTCACCGAGCGCGTGACCAAGCGTGTCGTTGATGGTCTTGAACCCGTCGAGGTCGAGCACAAGCAGAGCCGGCTTGTGGGCGGGGAGACGCTCGGCGCGTGCCAGCGCGCGGCGGACGTGCGTCTCGAGGAGGCGCCGATTGGGAAGTCCGGTGAGCAGGTCGTGGAGCGTCTGATGTTCGAGGCGGCGGTGCAGCTCGCGCTCGTCGGTGACGTCGCGGGCGAGCATGAGCACGACCTCACGGGACTGGAACGTGAGCACGCTCGACTCAACCTGCACGTCGATGATCAGCCCATCTTTGGTGCTGTGTTGCGACTCCTCGCGCGCCTCGCGTCTGCGCCGGCTCTGCTTGCGTGAGGCGTGCATGTCGATCGTCGACGCGCAGATGTCGTCCACGTGCATGGCCAGGAACTCCTCGCGCGTGTAGCCGTACTGGATGACAGCGGCGTCGTTGACGACGAGGAATTCGAGCGTGCCGACGTCGTACAACCACATCGGCTGGGGGTTGGCCTCGAACAGCCGGCGGAAGTTCGTCTCGCTCTCGCGCAGACCGGCTTCCATGCGGCGCCGCTCTGTGATATCGCGGATGGTGACGATGACCCCCCCGACATCCGGGTCATGGAGCAGGTTGGTTCCGAGTGCTTCGAGATGGTGCCAATCGCCACCGGCGCCGACGACGCGGAACTCCACGGAGGCAACCGCGCCATCGACAGCAGCGGCGTCGCCGAGGGCACGCTCGACGTCGCGCGCGTCGTCGGGATGGACGATGTCGGGAAGGCGGACGCCGACCACGCTCTGTGGCGGCCGTCCGAGCACCGTCGTACTCGCCGGGCTGGCGTAACGCACCACCCCATCGCGGTCGATGACGGTGATCGCGTCCGAGGTGTGGCGGGTGAGCGACTCGAGACGCTCGTCGCTGCGGCGATGCTGCAGCTCGCGGCCCATGGTCGCCGCCCTCAGTCGCAGCGCGATGTGCTCGACGAGCGTCACCACTGTGACCCTGTCCTCCTCGGGAACGACGGAGCCGGAGATGAACACCAGGCCACCCGACCCGCCCTCGAGCGCGACGTCGGCGATGAAAAGCCCCTGTGGGCAGGGTCCGCCATCGGCCGGCCACATCGCAGCGAGCTCGTCGCCACTCAGGTGCAGGCCACCGGTGCGCAATCGACCGCGCTGACTCTCGGACAGCGCCAAGAAGTTGATCGGCCGTCCAATCGCAGCCGGCTCAGAGGTTGGGGCGTTGACGGCGACGACCCGGCAGTCCGTCGGCGGCCCGAGGGCGAGCGCCACGGCGACATTGGCGTCTCGCAGAACCGAGCGCACCGCGTCGACGGCTGCCTGGGCCACCGCCTCCTCAGGCAGCGCGCGACTCATCTGCGCGATCGCGCCGCGCAGGGCGACCTCACGTTCGACGGCGCGGGCGAGACTGGCCAGGGTGGTACCGAGCACGTGGATGGCCGGCGCGACGAGCAGGAACCCCGAGCCGAGGAATATGTACGCAACGGGTTCCGCGGCCGCGCCGTCCAGCGCACGAAGCACCAGCAGTGCCATCAGGTAGGCCGACGTGCTGGTCACGGTCAGGAGCGCCAACCGGATGGCGGGAGCCTCCAGGGCATGGAAGGCGAGGCGCACGTACAACAGGACGACGATGGTCAGCGGGTTGCCCGTCGCAACCCCGACCAGCGCGAGCAATGCCGCTTCGGCGACATCCCACCACAACGGGTGCACGCGTCCGTGGTACTCGTCGAACCATTTGGCCACGAGGCACGGCAGGCCGGCTGCTGCGACGACAACGATGGGATTGCCGTGCCGCGCCTGCATGAGCAGGACCCCGAGAAGAAGCACAGCGCTGGCAACGCTGAAGACAAGGAAGATCCAGCGCACCAGGCGCAGCGGATCTCCCAGCGGCAGCCCGCGGGCGACCTGCGCTCGCGCGACGCGCCCCAGGCGATAACGGACCCTGAACAACCGAACCTCCTTGCTGCGCACGATTCTCGTGCGTGTGCAGGGGCGCCACGGCGGCCGCAATCCTCCCGTCACGCTCCCCGCGCTCGGCGATGGGCCGTCTTCACCGGCGTTGCAGCCGCGTTGCACTGCTGTGACGGCGACAAGCGTGACCGTCTTCCCCAGGTGGCGCAGCCGCCGTCAGCCGGTGGGGTCCGTGAAACCGCCAGACGCCAGCGCCGCGTACATGAGGTCGCTGTCCCGACCGGTGACCGCGGTGTCGAGGGCGCTGGCGCCGAGCCCCGACGGGATGCGCTTTGCGGGCACGGCAACCTGTGCCGGACG
>CATPAP010000026.1 GCA_955651875.1 Candidatus Dormiibacterota bacterium | reverse complement strand
CTCGTCGATCTGCTTCTGGCTTATCTCCTGGCGCTTCTCGCCGAGGCTCTTGCGCATCTTCACGAACGACTCGCGGGCGTCGACGAGTTGGACCTTGCCGCGCCGCTCCGGCGCCTTGCGGTTGGTGACGACCCAGAAGTAGGTTGAGATCCCGGTGTTGTAGAAGAGCTTGTCAGGGAGGGCGACGATCGCCTCCAGCCAGTCATTCTCGATTATCCAGCGACGGATCTCGGACTCGCCTGACCCAGCGGCGCCGGTGAACAGCGGTGAGCCGTTGAAGACGATGGCCAGGCGCGAGCCACCCTCGGCCACGGTCTTCATCTTCGAGATCATGTGTTGCAGGAAGAGGAACGAGCCGTCGTTGATACGGGGGAGTCCGGCGCCGAACCGCCCAACGAAGCCGCGCGTCTCGGCCTCCTTGCGGATCGGATCCTCGACCTTCTTCCACTCCACGCCGAAGGGTGGGTTGGCGAGCAGGTAGTCGAAGCGCGCTCCCTCGTGGCGGTCCTCGGAGAACGAGTTGCCCGAGGCGATGTGGCTGGCGTCCTGGCCCTTGAGCATCATGTCGGACCGGCAGACGGCGTAGGTCTCGTCGTTCAACTCCTGGCCGTAGACCTCGAGCCGCGCCTGGGGGTTCAGCGAGCGCAGGTGGTCCTCGGCGACGGAGAGCATGCCGCCGGTGCCGCAAGCCGGATCGAACAGGGTCTTGACGATCCCCTTCTTGGTGAGGATGTCCTCATCCTCGATGAAGAGGAGGTTGACCATCAGCCGGATCACCTCGCGAGGGGTGAAGTGCTCCCCGGCGGTCTCGTTGGAAAGCTCTGAGAAGCGCCGAATCAGCTCCTCGTAGAGGTAGCCCATCTCCAGGTTGGAGACCGCGTCAGGGTGGAGGTCGATCTCGCAGAAGCGGGCGACCACCTGGTAGAGGAGGTTGGCCTTGGCCAGCCGCGCGATCTGGGTGGGGAAGTCGAACTTCTCGACCACGTCGCGAGCCGCCTCGGAGAAGCCGCCGATGTAGGTGGCGAGGTTGTCGGCGATGTTGGCCGGGTCGTCGAGGAGGCGGCCGAGGGTCAGCGGCGAGGTGTTGAAGAACTGCTGGCCGGACGCCGCCTGGAGGATCGGCTCGAGGTTCTCGATCCGGCCGGCGATCTGCTTGTGCTTGGCGAGCACGGCGTCCTTGGTGGGTTCGAGCACGCAGTCGAGACGGCGGAGCACGGTCAGGGGCAGGATGACCTTGCCGTACTCGGACTGCTTGTAGTCGCCCCGGAGGAGGTCGGCCACCGACCAGATGAATGCGGCGTGGTTGCGGATCGCGTCGGACGCGGCGGGGGAAGACGCGGTGGCCATGGGTGCCGATTATCCGCAGAGCCGATCGCGCTCTGGTCAAGCATCTCTCGGCCTACGCCGTGGTTGCGGCGAGCAGGACCGAGTGCTTCGTCGTCAGCTACCCGCCTGGCCATTGCGCTCCGGCGTGGAGCGGCTCCCGAGACCCCGGTGGCGGGCGCTGTCCAGACCCTCGCGCGAACTCTCGCCAACTTGTCCTGACGCCGCGCGTCCCTGGGACTCGCGAGCCATGAACACCTGGTGGACACGCGACGGACACGCCCATCTGTGTAGTTCCGTATGTGGTTCCGGTTAAAGGGCGACACCGGAGTTCCGGTACATCCTTTACACCGCTCGCCGCGATTCGGTCGTGGGCCACCGGCGCGCACATACGGCCGGCTGCGCGCACGCCGCCCCGCCAGCATCAATACCTACACACACCTGTTTGGTGGAACTGTGTGTCATGGGTACAGGCGCGAGCCAGGAGCGATAGACCAGGCCTGTAGCGCGGCCGGGCGAACGGCGCGGCACCCGGCCGGGACATGGGCGGTCAAAAGGTCGCGTGGGGAGAGGCAGCGCGCGGCAGTACGCAACGAGCGACGGCCGCGGCTGTGTGAGCACCTGCCGCTACGGGGTTCCCCCCGCGCCCCGCGGGCGTGCAGCCGCGCGCCCCTGCTGTGCCCGAACGCCCGGCCCTGCCCGCAACTGTCGCGTCGAATCCGTTGCGCCACGCTGGGCCGGTCCCGCGCTGATCAGCTCGCCGGGCTCGCGCCTGACCTCAAGACACACAGTTGCACCAAACAGGTGCGTGTAGGTTTCTTCGCCGTCGCCAACATCGCACCAGCGCCGTTGTGTCGGTTCGCGAACGTCAGGTGCGGTTATGCGGGATGTGAACAGTCGAATCACCTTTGGCGCTGAGTTGCGCTACGCGATGCATGTGCGCGGCCTGTCCCTGACCGACGTCGCCCGTCATTCCAGCGTGGCCGTGGCCACCGCGTCGTCGGCGGCGATGGGACGACCGGTGAACGTGGACACAGCGCTTCGCGTGGCCCGCGCGGTGGCGGCCCGGCCGATCATCCCGGAGCTCCTCGAGTGGGTCGAGCGTCCGCCGGCGTCTGAGGTCGGACTGCGTCGGGGGGATGTCGCGCGCCCGAGTTCCAGCTCCGCCTCGCATTCGGCATCGACGCCCAACCCGCATCCGCGCACGGCTCGTTCGCGCCGGTCTCAAACGATCACGCCCGGACAGCTGCGCATCGCGGTGGACTGACGTCGTGACCGAGGCGCGTTCAGTTGCGAGCGTCGCCGAGCAGCACCCGCATCAGCTCGTCATGTGCATCGCCGAAGGTCAGATGCTGGTAGGTCTGGGTAATCATGGTCAGCGACGTGTGTCCGAGGATCTGCTGGAGGAGCAGTGGGTTGCCGCCGCGGCGCAGGAAGTCGGTCGCCATGCTGTGGCGCAGGAGGTGCGGATACACGCGCTTGCTGATGCCCGCGACGACCGCGAGGTTGCGGATCATCTGCTCGGCGCCGGACAGCGTCAGCGGCTCGAACTCGCCGGTTGCAGCGCGACGGCGCAGCCCCAGGAACAGCCGATCGCTCGGCGACTCACGGCGGCTGCGGTCGGCGTACCGGCGCAGGCGGCGGGACAGCGCGGGAGACAGCGGCACGAGGCGGCCACGGTCGCCCTTGCCGTGGCGAACCATGAGCACGGCGCGTCCCCCGGTGGTCTGCAGGTCGTCGCCCTTGAGGGCGAGGAGCTCGCCGAGACGCATGCCAGTCTCGAAGAGAAGCCGGACGATGAGCTTGTCGCGCTCGCTGCTCGCGGCGTCCTCCATCGCCGTGACCTCTTCACGGCTGAGCACGTCGAGCACCTGGCGCGCCATCGACGGCAGCTTCCCCTTGCCCCCGACGGTCTCTCCGGCCTGCGCGCTCGCCCACTCGAGGAAGGTATTCGCCGCGCGCATATAGCTGTGCACGGTGGCCTTCGACAGCGGTCGGCCGCGCCGCGACAGCGTTCCGTCGATCAGGCCGGCGCCCAGGTCGTTGAGCAGCCGGTTGCTCAGCTGGGCGGGCTCGGTGACGGCACGCGCCGCGCAGAAGGGGAGGAGCACCCCATTGAGCGCGTCGGCGTAGATGGCGACCGTCTTGGGCGATACGCCCCCGGCACGGCGGTCCTGGAGGTAGTCGGCGACGAGGCGGAGAACGCCGTCTCTGTCGGCGCCGGGACGACCGCCGGACGACTCATGACCCGCTCACCTCGTCAAATCTATCGCTTAGCGAGTCTGGCATGAAACCCGCTGCAATGAAGCGACTGCCACCTCAGATTATGGGCGTGCTGACACCCGTTGTACAGGGGTAGCAGTCGCTGCATCTGAACTCAAAATGAGTGCCTGGAGCCGACGGTCAGGATTGAACTGACGACCTACCGCTTACGAGGCGGTTGCTCTACCACTGAGCTACGTCGGCGCGGGGCGGCGCGGGGCCGGCGTTAGGCCGGACTGCGCCTATGGTAGCTGGGGTCGGTGCGACGCTAAGGGAGGCCGGCGTGGGGCACGGCCACCTTGGTGGTCAGCAGCACCGCCTCGCGCGCCTGGCGGCGGTTGGCCGCGAAGTAGTCGGGTGCGCAGCACAGGAGCAGGGTGCGTCCCTCCGAGCCGCCGAGCATGCACGCGAAGACGCCGAGACCGCCCGGAGGGTGGATCTCGTCGACGATGTCCCCGCCCCGGGCCACGCGGATGCACCGTCCGCCGATGGCGTCGGCCGCCCAGATGTGGTCCTCCGCGTCGAGCGTGCAGCCGTCGACGGCGACGCGGAGCTGCGCGAACGTGTCGAGCGCCGGCCCGAGCGTCACCTCGGGGCCCAGCGCCGCCCACACCCCGCGGTTTCGCAGCGAGCCGTCGGCGGCGATGGTGAATGAGGTGTAACGGTTGCCCAGGGTCTCGCCGACGATCAGCGTGGCGCCGTCGTCGGTGATCACCGCGCCGTTGGGGAAGATCAGCCCCTCGGCGACGACGCTGACCGTGCCGTCCGGGTCAACGCGCTTGAGCGACGCGGTCACCGGGTCGTCGAATGCCATGAGGTCGAAGCCGAAATCGCCCACCCACGCACGTCCTTCGGCGTCGACGACGACATCGTTGAGCACACCGGTGCACACAGCGGTGAGGTCGGCGTGTACGGTGACGCCGCTCGCGGGGTCGCGGCGGAGCAGCAGATGGTCCGTCATGGAGGCGACGAGCAGGGAGCCGTCGGGCAGCCAGCCGAGCCCGGAGGGCTGGCCCTCGACGCCGAGCACCTCCTCCTCGCGGCCCTCGGGCGAGACCGTGTACACGCCACGGCGATAGAAGTCCGACACCCACCAGCGGCCGTCGCGCCAGCGCGGGCTCTCGAAGTACGCGCCCCCCTCGAGCAGCGTGGTGAACTGGCGCTCGGACACCGATCGACTGTACCCGCCTTCACTGCAGCCCGTTCCCGTCAGGCGTTGGCGATCCGCTGCGTCAAGAGCCTCCGGTACCCTTGCCGGTGCCATGACCGAGACCACCTCCCCGCCGCGCGCGGGCGGTCCGCGCCTGCTCGACGCCTACGATGCGGCGGCCGTCGAGGCCAAGTGGCGGCGCATCTGGGAGGAGCGCGGCGACTACCGAACCAACGTGGACTCGGCAGACCGTCCCTTTTACAACCTGTCGATGTTCCCGTACCCGTCGGCTGAGGGCCTGCACGTCGGCCACCTCCTGCCCTACGCGGGCTCCGACATCTTCGGGCGCTGGCGGCGCCTGCACGGTGACAACGTCTTCGAGCCGATGGGGTTCGACGCCTTTGGCATCCACAGCGAGAACTACGCGCTGAAGATCGGTGAGCATCCGGCGATCGTGATGCGCCGCGCCGTCGCCAACTTCCGCGAGCAGCTCAAGCGGGTGGGCGCGATGTTCGACTGGGAGCACCAGGTGAACACCTCGGACCCGGCGTACTACCGCTGGACGCAATGGGTCTTCCTCAGGCTGTTCGACGCCGGGCTCGTCGAGTGGCGCGACGGGGCCGTGCTGTGGTGTCCCTCGTGCCTCACCGTGCTCGCCAACGAGCAGGTCGAGCAGGGGAGATGCGAGCGCTGCGAGTACGTCGTCGAGACCCGCTGGCTGCGGCAGTGGTGGCTGAAGATCACCAGGTATTCGCAGGAGCTGCTCGAGGCGCTCGACACCATGGACTGGTCGGAGTCGACCAAGCTCATGCAGCGCAACTGGATCGGTCGCCGTGAGGGCGCGCGCATCACTTTCGGGCTCGAGGGATGCGAGCGTGGCGACGTCGCGGTGTTCACCACACGCCCCGACACGCTCTTCGGCGCCACCTTCGTGGTCATCGCGGCCGACCACCCGCAGCTGGAGGAGTTCGCTCCCGTCGAGCGTCGCGGCGACATCAATGCGTGGCGCAACCGGCTGCCCGGCCGGGAGGTGGATCCGGACTTCGCGGTGGGCCTCAACCTCGGTTCGACCGCCATCCATCCGCTCAGCGGCGAGAGGGTCCCGGTGTGGGCGGCGCCATACGTCCTGTACGACTACGGCACCGGCGCGATCATGGCCGTGCCCGCGCACGACGAGCGTGACCATGCGTTCGCGCTCGCCCACCGGCTGCCCATCACCGAGGTGGTCCGCGGTGGTGACGGCAGCGGCGACGGCGCGCACACCGGGCCGGGAGTGATGGTCAACAGCGGCGACCTCGACGGCCTGCCCTCGGAGGAGGGACGCAAGCTGATCGTCGAGCGGCTCGAGAACACCCAACGCGGCGAGGCGACGATCACCTACCGCCTGCGCGACTGGCTCATCTCGCGGCAGCGCTACTGGGGGCCGCCGATCCCGATCATCCACTGCACCAAGGACGGCCAGGTGCCGGTCCCGCACGACGAGCTGCCCGTGCTGCTGCCGGAGGTGGAGGGCTTCCGCCCGACCGGAACGGGCGTGTCGCCGCTCGCCACCGTCGAGGAGTGGGTCAACGTGGCGTGTCCGCGCTGTGGCGGCCCGGCGCGGCGCGAGACCGACGTCAGCGACACCTTCCTCGACTCATCCTGGTACTTCCTGCGCTATCCATCGACGGACCGCGACGACGTCGCGTTCGACGAGGAGCGGACCCGCAAGTGGCTGCCCGTCAACATGTACATCGGCGGCAACGAGCACGCGGTCCGGCACCTTCTCTACGCACGCTTCGTGATGCGCGCCCTCCACGACATGGGTCTCGTCGACGACCCGGAACCGTTCCGGCGTTTCCGCGCCCACGGGATGATCGTCAAGGACGGCAACAAGATGTCGAAGAGCCGCGGCAATGTGGTCAACCCCGACGAGTACATCGAGCAATTCGGCGCCGACACCTTCCGGCTCTTCCTCATGTTCCTCGGGCCGTACACCGCCGGCGGTGATTTCCGCGACGAAGGGATCGCCGGGGTCACCCGCTTCCTGCACCGGGTGTGGCGGGCCACGCAGAACGCGACGGCGGGGGACGCCGACGACGAGGAGCGCGAGCGCCGCCGCCACCGGCTCATCGGCGGGGTCGACGAGGACATCGCTGGCCTGCACTACAACACCGCGATCGCGCAGCTCATGGAGTTCACGCACCACGTCGACCAGGAGGCCAGCGCGGGTCGCGGCCGGCGCATTGATGCGGAGACGCTGCTGCTGTGCCTGGCTCCGTTCGCTCCGCACGTCACCGAGGAGCTGTGGCAACGCACCAAGCACGAGGGATCCGTGCACGACCGCGGCGGCTGGCCCGCGCACGACCCCAAGCTGGCCGCGCGCCTCGAGGTGGAGGTGGCGGTGCAGGTCAACGGCAAGCTGCGCGCCGCCATGACCGTGCCCGCCGGCACCGGCAAGGACGAGCTGAGCCAGCGCGCGCTCGAATTGCCCCGCATCGCCGAGCTACTCGGCGAGCAGAAGCCACGCACGGTCATCGCCGTCGTGGACCGGGTGGTCAACCTGGTCATCTGACCACGGTCGCGGGCGAATCACCCCGTTGGGGGATGGCGGCTGCAGGCGCGCTGGCATGTAATGACGCAGTGGGCAGCAGTCGAGCACCCAGGTTTGTCCCCATCGCCGGGCTGCTCGTTGTCGCGTGCGGATCAACGACCGCGCCGACGGCAACACACCCGGTGTCGCCCTCGGCCACACGGCCGCCACCCGCGGCCGTGCCCACCCCGATCGTGCAGGCCGGCACCAACTGGACCACGTACATGGGCGACCAGGTCCGCAGCGGCATCGGGTCCGCAACTCCTGTCGCGACCAGAGCGCATCGCACCTGGACGGCCACGGTTGACGGCGATGTGTACGGTGAGCCGCTGATCGTCGACGGCGCCGTCATCGCCACCACCGAGCAGGACTCCGTGTACTCCTTGGATGCCGGTAATGGCGCGGTGAGATGGCGCACTCACCTGGGACAACCGGTACCGCTGTCCGAACTGGTGTGCGGGGACATCGATCCCAACGGCATCACCTCGACACCGGTCGTCGACATCGCCGCCGGAGTCGTCTACGCCGTGGCCATGCTGGACACGCCCCTGCGCCACGAGCTGTTCGCGCTGCGGCTGACCGACGGAGGGGTGGTGTGGCACCGCCAGGTCGATCCGCCCATGCGCGACCCGCGCATCCATCAGCAACGCGGCGCGCTCAACCTTGTGCACGGCCGCATCTACATCGCGTACGGCGGATTCGCGGGCGACTGCGGCGGATACAACGGCTGGGTGATCTCGGCTCCGGCCACCGGCACCGGCGCGCTCAACGCATGGGAGG